>JAIRRG010000198.1 GCA_031256095.1 Desulfobulbaceae bacterium | reverse complement strand
CGGGCAAATTGGCGGCGGAATAGAAGATCGGCGTCAAAAAAAGCAGGGCAGTGGTGACGACGCTGATCATCTGCGATACATCGCGCAGGTAGACGCCCAAGGACGCCAAAAACCACGACACGCCCATGGTCATGAAGACGAGCGGCAAAAGCAAGAGCGGCAAAAGCGGAAAGGTTGCCGGCGGCAGGCCGCGCAACAATAGACAGGCGGCGAGCCAAACGGTAAAGCTGACCGCCGCGTGGAACAGGGCGTTGCCGAGGCTGATGGCGGGCAGGATCTCCAACGGGAAAATAACCTTTTTCACATAATTGGCGTTGCTGGGAATCAGGCTTGGCGCCCGGTTAACGCATTCGGCAAAGATGTTGAACACCGACAAGCCGGCGAACAGCGCCAGGGCAAATTCGCTTTTTGAGCTGTCGCCAGTGTGCCAGCGCGCCTTGAAAACAACGCTGAAGACAAAGGTGTAGACACAGAGCATGAACAGCGGGTTAAAAAATGACCACAACATGCCGAGAAACGAACCGCGATAACGGCTGGCAATGTCGCGGCGGGTCAAAGTTTTAATGAGTTGGCGGTTGTGCCAGAGACTGCGCAGCATGACTTTGGGCAACAGGCTGGGCGCTTGAAGTCGCGATTGCATGAAAACATTACCTATTCGTTATTTGTTTCGGCGATGGCGCCGCTGAGATAGAGGAGAAACTCCTGGTTACCTTTTGGGCCAAGGATAGGAGAGGGTATGGCGCCTTCGGCAGTCAAGCCAAGACGGGAGGCAAAGGCCACGACTTTCGCCACCGCTTCCTGGCGCGCCTCTTCGTCGCGGACGACGCCACCCGCCCCGACTTTTTCGGCGGGCAGCTCAAATTGCGGTTTGACGAGGGTGATGAAGCGCCGCTCGCCGCGGAAAAATGGCAAAAGAGCCGGCAGAATCTGGGTTGCCGAGATGAACGAGGCGTCCATCACCACCAGGTCGATTTCTTGAGCAATATCTCCTGGCCGCAGATGGCGGGCGTTGACCCGTTCCATGACGACGACGCGACTGTCGTTGCGCAGCTTCCAATCCAGTTGGCCATAGGCGACATCGACGGCATAAACCTTGGCCGCGCCATGCTGCAAGAGACAGTCCGTAAAACCACCCGATGAAGCGCCAATATCGAGACAGCGCCAGCCGTCTGGCTTGATGGGAAAATGGGAGAGCGCCTTGGCCAGTTTCAGGCCGCCGCGTGAGACATAGCTGGCGCGCTGACGGAGCCGCAGCGGACAATCGGCAGCATAGAGGCGGCCACATTTGTCGGCGATTTCTTCGGCGGCAAGCACCTGACCGGCGGCAATCAGCACCCGCGCCTCTTTGACATCAACAGACAGACCCCGCGCCAGCAGCAGCTCGTCAAGACGTTTTTTCCCAGCCACCATCACTGCGGGTCACAGCTTACCCAGCTTCTCCTGGGCAGTTTTTGCCTCGGGCGTGCCGGGATGCTGGTCGATGAGCTTTTTGTAAATGGTCTTGGCCATTTCCACATCGGCCATCTGCTCGAAGGCCATTCCCTGCTTGAGAGTGGCGGCGGCGGCCTTACTCAGAGTCGGCTTTGAGGCGACTTTCTGGTAACTGATGATTGCCAGATCATACTGTTTATTTTGGTAATTGCATTCGCCAATCATGTAGTCGGCTTCGGCTGCCTGGTTGGCCGATGGCTTGCTGGCCAAATAGGCTTCAAAGGCGGTCCGCGCCTTGGCGTACTGTTTGTCGGCGTACAACTGTTTCCCCTCGGCCAGCTTGTCACTGGTGCTGGCAGCGGCTGGGGTAGACGGTTCCGGACCCTTCGGCGCCGCCGGTGGAGGGACCGCCGCTGCGGATTTGGCCGGTGCCGGGGGGTTGGCCGGAACCTGATTGAAAGGATCGCCATCGGCGACAACAGCCGGTTTATTTGCCACCGCCGTGGCCGGCTTAATCATTATTTTCGTCTGGCCGCTGGTGATTCTCTTGACCTCGGTGCCGGCCGGAGGTGAGGTAGAAAGTGTTTTGGCCTTGGCCCGTGCCGCTTCCGCTTTGGCTTGGGCTTCTTTCAGGGCTTTTTCCGTATCGCTAACTTTTTTTGATTGGATCAGCCTGTTGTTGTCCTGTTGGCCCTGCAACTGTTTTTCCAGGGCGGCGATTTTCTCGTCTTTGGCCTGGAGGCTTTCCTCCATCCTGCTGATGGCTTCATCGCGCTTACCAGATTCCTGTTTGCCGCAAGCGCCGATGCTGGCCTCCAACGACTGGTTCCGTTCCTTCAGACGGGCATTGGCCTGATTGGCGTCATCCAACTGGCTTTGCAGGTTCTGCGTCTGTTCCCGCAACTGGGAAACCTCTTCGCCGGAGGATGCTCGCCTATTCCTCATGTCCTCCATCCGCCGGTTCACGGTGCGCAGTTGGTTCTGCAGGCGCTCGACCTCGCTATACGGCGCGCAGTGCGAGAGCAGCGGCAACAGAGGAAGCGCCAGCAGGAAGATGCGGGTAATTTTTTTCATGGCAAATGGTGAGTGTGGGTTATCACGGTTATCGCGACCATTGCGGGTAGGTCTGATCGCCCGCGAAGTTGAACAGTGGACGGTTGTTAGTGCCGTTCTTTAAGATGGCGCAGAGTTGGTGTGCACGACCGCCGCGCCGGGCATAGATGATCTGGTTGCCGTCTGGCGACCAGTTTGGCGCCTCATGATGGCTGAGATCATCGGTGATCTGTACCGAATTGCCCTGGCCGGGACGGACGAGAAATAACTGGTAGACGCCGCCAATCAGGCTCGAATAGGCAATCAGATCTTCGGTTGGCGACCAGGATGGTTCGGCGCTTTCACTGCCGCCGTCAAAGCTCACGCGCTGTACCTGGCGGGTACGCATATCCATAACATAAACCTGTGGTTTACCGGTACGGTCGGAGACGAAGGCAATGCGCGTACCATCCGGCGACCAGGATGCCGAGGTGTTGATGCCCTGCTGTTGGGTCAGGCGCTCAATGATTCTCCCCTGCGGCGTGCACAGATAGAGGTCAGGATTGCCGTCTTTCGACAGGGTAACGACCATAGTGCGGCCATCGGGGGAATAGGCCGGGCCGTAGTTCAAACCCTTGAAAGCCATGATTCGCGTGGTGCTGGAACTCTGCCTGAGGTCGGTGATATAAAGGCTCTGATTACCGCTGTGATACGAACTATAGGTCAGGTAATTACCGTCGCGGGAGAAGCGAGGTGATATGACCAGATTTTGGTGGCGGGTAACTCGGCGTTGGTAACTGCCAAGAATATCGGTGATATAGGCTTCTTTGACCCGCCCGTCGTAGAAGACATAGGCGATCTGGCTTGAGGCGATGCCCGGTTTGCCGGTAAGAGCATTGATCACCTCGTCGCAGAATTTATAGAGCATCTTGTGGCGCTGCCTGTCCGTATTGGTATCGGTATAGGTCTTGCCGACAACCTGATCACCGGATGCCGCCTCAAGCAGCCGCAACTCCAGCGACAGGCTCTGGCCGGAGCTGGTGCAGTTACCGGTCACCACATAATCCACACCCAGTTTCTTCCAGTCGGTATTGGGATTATTCCCGTAGTTGCTGGCCGGAACCACCGAGATGATGCCGTGGAAGGTGAGAGCTTTGCTCAAGATGTCCGCCAGCTCAGATCCCAACTGCTGCTGGCCGCCTCTCACCGCCAGGTCGGGGACGGCGAACTGGATTTTTCTGGTTTCGCTAGCCGAAATAGTCAGATGCACCGGCTCAGCCATCGCCTGGGAAAATGGAAATAAGATGCAAACAATCAGAAAAATCGGAAAGACAGCACGATGGATTCGGGACATGGGTAAATACCTGCGTGAAAATTATCGTCCGGTGATTGAACCGGGCGTGTAGTCGGCGGTGAATTCCAGCCGTTCCATTTTCATGGCTGATGGAATCGGCGGCAAGGGGGAGGCGGCGTCCACTGCCTTTCGCACCAGCCGGTCGAAGGTGCCATCACCTGAGGACTTCCTCAATTGAACATCAAGAATTTTACCGCTTTTGTCAATGGTTACCGCCACCGTTGCCAATGTATTCGGCGGCCAGTCCTTGAAATCGGGCAATTTCCAATAGGATTGGAGTTGCCCAGTAATGCGCGCATAATACTGTTGGGCCAGGGCGCTATTGGCGGCGGCGCTTGGCGCTGGGCCGGAGCCAAGACCCTGCTCGCGCGCTTCCATGATGCGCGACTGCGCCTGCAAATTTTCAAGCTGGCGCGTCAGTCGCGCCGCTTCCGCTTCCGCCGCCTTCGCTTCCGCCTCGTTCTGCTTGCGCTGGTCGTGCATCAGCTCCTGGCGTATTTTGTCCAACTCGCGTTTAACAGTTTCCTTTTTGGGGGTGGTTTCTTTTGGTGGTTCCGGCGGCGCCTTCTTGATGACCTGCCGCTGGGGTTTCAAGGATATAACTTGTGGCGGCGGCGTCTCTTTCACCACCTCCGGCACTGGCTTCTCCTTGACCGGTATCGCTTCAATTTTTTCCGGTGGTTGGGGCGGTGGTGGCTGTGGCTTTTCTTTGACCGGTGTGGCTTCGATTTTCGTCGGTTCCGGCGGCGGTTGCGGTTTGGGCTCGGCTTTGGGCGGCGGCCCGCTGGCGGCCTTGGGCGACACCGAAGCTGGGATGGCGGTCAGATTGATGGCAACGATCTGCTCCGGTTCGGGTTTAATCGCCCGCGACGGCAAGATGACAATCAAAGCCGCCACCACGAGATGGGCGCAAATGGCGGCAAAAAGAGACGGATAGGGATTGCCGTCCAGCGCATATGTTCCTCGTTGCTGTCGCCGCACTGGACAATCACCTATTGCCGCTTGTCAGCGGCATCCTCGATATGCTTGGTGACCATGCCAACCTGGGTAAAACCGCTTTCTCTCAGCGACTCAAACAGAGAATATATTGTTTTATAAGGCACATCCTTATCGGCGCTGAGGTAGATCATTTGATTTTTTTTCTCCTCATCTGGCACCTTGTCCTTGAGTTGCTGGATGAGCACCGCCTGGGTCATTTCGATTTCCTTTAATTTGATCCGGCCCTCTTTGTTGACGGAGATGGCCAGCGGATCATCCTTTTGGCGCAGCGGCTGGGCGGGTGTCTTCGGCAGATTAATATCGTCGCTCTGAGTCATCATCGGCGCCGTGACCATGAAGATGATCAACAGCACCAGCATGACATCAACGAGTGGCGTGACGTTGATGTCGCATACCAGGCCCTTGCTGCCCTTTGATCCCATCATTCCCATGGCTTACCTGGCAATGGTCGGATTGAGATTGAGGAAACCGGCGCCGCGCGCGTCGGCGAACAGGGCGGCCACCCATCCGTAAGGCACATCGCCA
>JAIRRG010000175.1 GCA_031256095.1 Desulfobulbaceae bacterium | reverse complement strand
GCTACCTCGTCCATTTTTGGGATGTCGTTACCGCTGTCGCCTATCCACACCTTTTCCGTGAAATTGTTGAAACCGTCGGCGAAGTCCTTATAGACATAGAGGGTTCTACCCAGCGCCTCTATGCCGCTTGCCAGATAATCGACGGCTTTTGCTTCGGTGGCAGGCGGGCCGGGGACCTTGGCACCTTGGGCTGTCGTCAGAGGCAGCAATAAGCAGAGATAGAGGAGAAAACGTGACACCGTTGACCTCGTTGTCGCGTGGCAAGCGTGAGCAGGCTAGGCTGCGGGATAGCGCCGATGTTGCTTTGATTGCCTTCCCCTTGGCTTTGACACCAAGTCAGCACCATTTTTTTACGTCTTTTTTGTGCCAGCCGCAGCCTGTCTTGCCTCATTGCATGTGCCACTAGGCGGTTACCACCTTCTTGCCGGTCTGTCAGTAGAAGGCGCTATGTCGTTTGTTTCCTGAGTATCCGGTTTTGAGACGGTCGACCGGCCAGCCCTTTCTAGCCGGTTGTTGTTGGGACGGGCGGTTGGCTGGGCAGCAGGCCGCTGTCCTTGGTGGTTGCTCTGCCATCTCTGATATTGCTGCTGGCGGGATTGCTGTTGCTGCCGCTCCCAGGCTGTGCGTTGTTGTTGCAGACGGCGCAGTTCAGCCGCATTGTTCCCAGCCCGGCGTTCGGCCTCCAGACGGCGGGCACGTTCCGCTTGATAGCGCTGCCATTCACCTGGGCGTTCCACCCGGTAATATTCATCGTACGATGAATAGTAGCCACCACCACCATAGTAATTCCGATCATAACCTCCCGGACTCACCACACAGCCGTTGGCGCACAAGGCAAGCACGATAAGCACTCCCAGCGTGATTGTTCGATGAACATGTATCGTTATCGTTGTTGGCCATGTTTTCATAAATTCATCTCCTTTTCGGTTCAATTTTGCTTCCAGTTACTAGGGAAAGACAGCAGAGTCAGCAGATAAGGGGCGTGTCGGATCGATACGCAAAAAATACTGCGACCGCGATTGGATAGGGTATCAGACATGATGATTATCTGCTATTTTTCATAGCGATTGTAATTCATTTCACGGCTTCTGTTAAGCGCCCGGCAATCTTCGCCAAAAATTCCTCGGTGCTTAGCCACTTCTGTTCGCCGCCGACCAAGAGCGCCAAATCTTTGGTCATGAATCCGGCTTCCACCGCCTCAATACACACGCGTTCCAGGCTTTCGGCGAAGCGGCTGACTTCCGGTGTATTGTCAAACGAGCCACGATACCACAGGCCGCGGGTCCAGGCGAAAATCGAGGCGATCGGGTTGGTCGAAGTGGCTTTGCCCTGCTGGTGCTGGCGGTAGTGTCGTGTGACGGTGCCGTGCGCCGCCTCGGCCAAGGCGGTCTGGCCGTCCTCGGTCAGCAGCACCGACGTCATCAGGCCGAGCGAGCCGAAACCCTGGGCGACGGTGTCGGACTGGACATCGCCGTCATAGTTTTTGCAGGCCCAAACAAAGCCGCCTGGCCATTTCAGAGCGCAGGCCACCATGTCATCAATCAGACGGTGTTCGTAGGTGATGCCCTTTTCGACGTAGCGGCTGGCGAATTCTTTCTCAAAGACCTCCTGAAAAATGTCTTTGAAGCGGCCATCGTATTTTTTCAGGATGGTGTTTTTCGTTGAAAGATAGACCGGCCAGCCCAAAGTCAGGCCGTAATTCATGCACGAGCGGGCGAAGCCGCGGATTGACGCGTCGAGGTTATACATGCCCAAGGCGCAGCCGGGGCCGGGGAAGTTGAAGACCTCGTATTCAACGGCAGCGCCGCCGCCTTCGGGTGTGAAAGTCATGGTCAGTTTGCCAGGCCCGGGCACAAGAAAATCGGTAGCCTTATACTGATCGCCAAAGGCGTGGCGGCCAATGACGATGGGTTGGCTCCAACCTGGCACCAGGCGTGGGATATTTTTGCAGATGATCGGCTGGCGAAAAACCGTGCCGCCGATAATATTGCGGATGGTGCCGTTCGGCGATTTCCACATCTTTTTCAAAGAAAATTCGCGGACGCGCGCCTCGTCAGGCGTGATGGTGGCGCATTTGACGCCAACCCGGCAGTCTTTGATCGCCTGGGCGGCGTCAAGCGTTACCTGGTCAACGGTGGCGTCGCGGTTTTGCACCGACAAATCGTAGGACCGCAGATCAATTTCCAGATAGGGCAGGATCAACTTTTCCTTGATGAATTTCCAGATGATGCGGGTCATCTCGTCGCCATCGAGTTCGACGACCGGGTTCTTGACGATAATCTTTTTCATTGTCACTCCTGTTGCTTGTGAATTTTTATACCTTTTCCATATCGGGCGATCTCAAATCTTACCTGTTCGCTTCAATCATTCATCCAAATCCGATCGAATGATTCGTTTTTTCGATTCCAAACAAAGTAAGAGCTTGCTCCCTCTGTTTTGAAGTATTCAATCGCGTCATGCTTTATCTCGATCTCCGGCGATTCGTTTTTGTCACATTCCCAGTATCCCTTGCCGCAGGCAGTCATATATTTTCCGGGGGAAACTTTTTTTATACCCATGAAGTCGATGGCCCCAGGATTGCAGTCGATAAAAATCGGGCGTGAATTTTGTGTTTTATTTTCGCCAAGTAAAAATAAGCCCAGACACTTTTTGTCCCGAGATACGAGCAAGCCAACCTTTTCGATATGACCATCGTCATGAAAATTCCCAGCCACGACGGCATAACGCTCCCCGTCACTTATCCTCCAGCTATCGTCAAGCTCCGGCTTGGCAGGGAGCCGCCAGCCATGCGCTCCAGGATAGTCGGACGAGTTCCCGGCGAAAGCTGGAGTTATTGCGAAACAAAGCAACAATAAAACTATTACTGATTTTTCAACCGTTCGCATCATTAACCCACTCCCGGTGCGAATCCATGCGTGGCTTACTACCAAGCCATTCTATGCGTCCCTTTCCTCAGACAGGAAAAGGAAGAGGCCGGTCGGAGACTTGACACATACCAACACATTTCCATCGCACCATTGTGGTAAATAGTGACCCCTTGTCTGGAGCTAAGAGTAGCGGTGAAAGTATCGTGTCCAAGGTTTTCGCGGCAAGCTTTATTTTTAGCAGTTTCCGCCTTCGCATCCATGGTATGGTTTTTAGTCTGTGGCCCACAGACTTATCGCACAAGGCGGGCCGCATTAAATTTCATCATCCGCCGACAACGACATGCCACCGACCGCCACCAGGCTGCGCCCTGATTCGATCCTGTATATCTATTATTTGCAAGGCCGTTTTCCCGCCGGTTTTCGCATCGATGCCCCAGCCTTTGTCGGCAACTGGCAGGAGGAAGACTTTTCCTTTCTCTTTTTTGCCGAAGCTGCCGACGAAACAGTGTCCAGGCTGGTGGCGGGCGGTGAAGGGCTACAACTGCTCGACCAATACCAAATGAGCTATCAGGATTGGCAGGGCGGCTCGATCACGCCATTTCGCCTCGGAAAATTTCTTTTCAACCCTCCGTGGCTGAAGGCGGCGGCGCAAGCAGGCGACATCGCCATTACGCTCGACGCCGGCGTCGTCTTCGGCAACGGCATGCACGCCACCACCCAGGATTGCCTGACGGCTATTACTATTGCCATGGCTGGCGGCAAGGTGGCGTCGATGATTGATTTGGGCTGCGGCACCGGCATCTTGTCGCTGGCGGCGGCCAGGCTCGGCTGCGGTAAAACCCTGGCCGTTGATCTCAACGAGCTGGCGGCGCGGACGACGGCGCTCAATGTCCGCTTGAACGGCCTGGAACGCCTGATCCTGCCGGTGGTTGGCCGCGCCGAGGAGCAGATGGGCGTCGCCTGCGACCTGCTGGTCGCCAATATCCATTTTCAGGTTATGGAAAAGATCGTCGCTGAACCAGATTTTCTTGGCCACAAGTGGTTTGTCCTGTCTGGTCTGTTACCAACCGAGGCGGAAAAAATCGTCGCCTGTCTGAGGCGCATGCCGGTGGCCATTCTGAAACGCTGGCGTTCCGGCCCTTGGCATACCGTCTTGGGCATCACCAACGAACAGCCATGACCGCCGCCCTTGGCCTCAGAAATATCAGGCTGTTCATCGCCTTCCGGGTTTTATTCAACAACCGTTTTTATTATCCGGTCTTTACGATTCTTTTCGTCGATTACGGCCTGACCATTGAGCAGTTTTCCCTGTTGAACACCATCTGGGCCTTAACCGTCGTCGCGGCCGAAGTACCCGCCGGCGCCCTGGCCGATGCCCTGGGCCGCAAGCGCCTCCTGGTCTTGGCCGCCCTTTTGACCATTGGCGAATTGGCCTTGATCGCCTTTGCCCCGGTCGGTAATGCCTCGCTGCTCTTTTCTCTCTTTCTCGTCAGCCGGATTTTGAGCGGCCTGGCTGATGCCGCTTCCAGCGGCGCTGAAGAGGCCATCGCCTATGACAGTTTGGCGGCGGCTGGCCTGGCCGACGAATGGCCAAAGGCGCTGAGCACCCAGATGCGCCTGACTTCGCTGTTTTTCGTCGTCAGTTCGGTCAGCGGCGCTTTACTCTACGACCCGGCGGCCATGAACGGGCTGCGCGAGTATTTCGGCCTGACCGCCAGCCTGACGCAAAGCGACACCATGCGTTTTCCCATGTACGCCACTTTGCTCTTGGCGATTATCAATCTGCCCGTGACCCTGGCCTTTCAAGAACTGCCGCCAATCACCAGCGAAACCACCGATGAAACCACTGGCGATATTGTTCAGGGCGGTTTCTGGCGGCAGCTGCGGCGTGGCTTTACCAATGTCGCCGCTGCCAGCCGCTGGATTGCCGCCTCGAAGCTGGCGATGGCCATTATCGTCATTGGCATGGTGCATGATCACATCCTGCGCCTGACCGTGACCTTGACCAGTCAGTATTTCCGCGTCTGCCATCTGCCAGAGTCGCGTTTCGGCCTGATCAACGCCGCTGTATCGGTGATGGGCCTGTTCGTGCCCAAGTTGGCCGAACTGCTTGTTGCCCGCTACAGCCTGATTACAAATTGGCTTATTCTGGCCGTCATTGGCCTGAGCGGGCTGTTTCTTCTCGCCAGCTTCCAGCTCTGGCTTGGCATTGCCGCCGTCCTCCTCAGCTTTGTCGGCATGACGCTGACCTCGTTTTTTACCAGCCACTATCTCAATGCCATCACCGACAGTGAAATCCGCGCCACGGTGCTGAGTTTCAAGGGCATGGTCTTCAACCTCGGCTACGGCCTGGCCGGCATTCTGTTGGCTTTGGCCATGCGAATGGGCCATGAAACGGCTACCGGCGGCGCCACTGCCTTTGTGCAAGCGGTGCGCTTTTTCCCCTGGTATTTGCTGATTCTTTTGATCGTTTTCCTGCCGCTGGGCCGCCGCTGGGCGCAGACACAAGCGCAGACACAGACGTAGACGCGGGCGGAGGCCGCCGGGAAATGAAGGGGGATTTTTTCCAGCCTGTGCTATAATTGGCTTGCTTTTTCAGCTTGCCCTTAAATGCCCGGCGGCGAATGTACAACTTTTACGGGACAGGAAAAAACATGCTCAAACGCTTCTCCATTTCCCTCGAAGACAGCCTGCTTGACATTTTCGACAGGCATATCAGCGAACGGCGCTACAGTAACCGTTCCGAGGCCGTGCGCGACCTGATCCGCGGCGCCTTTATCCAGAAGGAGTGGCAATCGGACAAGGTGGTGGCCGGGCTGATCAGCCTCGTCTACGACCATCACCAGCACAAATTGCAGGATAAGGTGACGCTGCTGCAGCACGACTACCATCACCTGATTGTCTGCACCACCCATGTCCATATGGATCACCACAACTGCCTCGAGGTGATCATCGTCAAAGGCAAGGGCGCGGAAGTGAGGGAACTGGCCGACAAATTGATCGCCCTGCGTGGCATCCGTGATGGCAACCTGACCATGACCAGTACCGGTGAGGCGCTGCGTTAAATCTTTTGGAGGAAGCATGTCCGCCAAGCTGTTCGCCTGTAAAACCAAAATCGTCTGTACCATCGGCCCGGCCTCCGACTCGTTGCCGATGCTCGAAGAGATGCTGCGCGCCGGCATGAATATCGCCCGCCTCAATTTTTCCCATGGCGATTTCACCGTCCATGGCGATGTCATCGTCCGTATCCGCGAGGCCTCGGCCCGCACCGGCCTGCCGGTGGCGATCATGGCCGATCTGCCGGGTCCGAAGATCCGCATCGGCAGCTTTGCCGAAGAACCGATCAACCTGGCCATCGGCGACCGTTTTACCCTGACCACCGAAGATATTATCGGCAACCGGGAAATTGTCTCGGTCAGCCTGCCGCAACTGCCGCAGGCCGTCAAAGCCGGTGACATCCTCTTTATCAATGATGGGCTGGTGCAGATTGAGGCCGAGGAAATTGAGGGCTGTCGCGTCCATGGCCAGGTTTTGGTTGGCGGCAGCCTGCGCTCGAAAAAGGGGTTGAATCTGCCGGGCATCGATCTGGGCATCTCGGCCTTCACCGAACATGACCGCGCCTGCATGAAATTCGCCCTCGACCACGGCGTTGACGCCATCAGTCAATCTTTTGTCAACCGGGCCGAAGATATTGTCGCCGTGCGCGAGGCGGCCGAGGAAATGGGCTATTCGCCCTTCATCATCGCCAAGCTGGAGCGATCGTCGGCATTGGATGCCATCGACGAAATTCTGCAAGCGGCCAGTGGCGTCATGGTGGCTCGCGGTGATTTGGGGGTTGAGGTGCCGATTGAAGAAATCGCCATGCTGCAAAAAAATATCACCGCCCGCGCCAATTATTTCGGCAAACCGGTGATTACGGCCACCCAGATGCTCGAATCGATGACCCATAACCGCCGCCCAACCCGCGCCGAGGCCACCGACGTTGCCAACGCCATTTTGGATGGCACCGACTGCGTCATGCTCTCCGAAGAATCGGCAATGGGCGATTATCCGCTCGATGCCGTGCAAATGCTCGTCAAAATTGCCCGCGCCAGCGAAAACAGCCGCCACGGGCATGAGACCGGGCAACGGGCCAAGCGGCGCATCGCCGGTAGCTTCATCAAAGAGTTGGATTTTATCGCCGCCGGTATCAACAGCATCCTGGGGCAGGCGTCGGGCATCGGCGCCATCCTGTCACCGACCAATCGCGGTGAAATGGCGCGGCAGATCACCAAGCTGCGCTTGCCGATCTGGGTTCTGGCGATCAGCCCCAGTGAAAAGACCTGTCGGGAACTGCTCTTTTCCTACGGCGTTTTCCCGATCTACGAACTCAGTCACCCGGAAGACTGGACCGAGCTGGGCAAACGTTACGTGCGCGAGTTGGAGTTGCCTGGCAACAGTATTTTGCAGACGGAAGGACCGTCGGACGACAATCCGGAACGCCACCACAAGATCGAGCTGATCTATACCGGCAGAAGATAAACTAACGGCGAACGGCAGAGCGCTGTTCCGGCTTCGGCTGACGACAATCTTGGCGTCAACCCTTGGCTGACGGCTTGGGCAAAGGCTCTTTTCTCGGCGCTGGATAGAGAAGTTTCATCGCTTCGCGCAGTTTGCGGGCGGCGATCTGCCCCGGCGCCGAAGCGCCGCGACCGGCGGCAAAGGTGATATCCGAGCCAAACAGGCCTCCAGCGATGCGGGAAATCCGCCCGTCCCGCCCCATGGCCATGGTAATCAGTGGAATATCCAGTTCCCGCCGGGCCCGGCAGGTGGCGGCGAAGAGGGTGAGAAGGTCTTCGGCTTTTTTCGGCGTCACCGCCACCTTGGCAACGGCGGCGCCGAGGTCCCGCGCCCGTTTGAGTTTGGCAAAAATCGCCGCTTCATCGGCGGTGGCGGCAAAATCATGAAAGGAAAGAATCAAGCCGACGCCGGTGGCAGCGGCGACGGACGACAGGGCCGCAATCATCTTTTCGCCCATGGCCAATTCAGCGTCGAGCAGGTCACACTGGCCGGAGGTCAGGGCCATCATCATCAGGCGGAAACGGTGGCTGACGCTAAGCGGACGCGCCCCGCCCTCGACCGCGTCGCGGCAGGTGAAGATCAAGGGTGTATCGCCTACCACCCGCCGCAGGGCGGCAAGCGCCGCCGCCACCGCCGCCAGGTCATCGGCCGCGGTAAAGAAATCGACGCGCCATTCGAGGATATCCGGCTGTAAGGCCAGGCACTTGTCCGCCTCCTGGCACAAAGCGTCTGCCGTTCCCGCCATCAGCGGCACACAGATCAGAGGGCGTTTGCCGCCAATCAGCCGCCCCCGCGCGGCGAAGGGTTTCGCGCATTCTTTTCGTATCATGGTTGTTCCCATTTCCGCACAAATACCTGCCGCGCTTCCTGGCACAGGGCCAAATCGAGCAGTACCAGGGCCGTCATTGCCTCAACGATCGGCGTCGCCCTCGGCACGACACAGGGATCATGCCGCCCCTTGGCCGCCAAGGCCGACGGCTTGCCGTTTTCATCGACGGTCTGTTGCTCGCGGCCAATGGTGGCGGTCGGTTTGAAGGCAACG
>JAIRRG010000155.1 GCA_031256095.1 Desulfobulbaceae bacterium | reverse complement strand
CATTTCTTCGACGGTTTCCGCACCTCGCACGAAATCCAGAAAATTGAGGAACTCAGCAACGACAACATGCGGGCGATGATTGATGACGATCTGGTCGCCGCCCACCGCGCCCGGGCGCTCAGTCCCGACCATCCAACCATTCGTGGCACCTCGCAAAACCCGGATGTCTACTTCACGGGCCGCGAAACAGTGAACAAATACTATGCCGCAACGCCGGCCATCGTCCAGGAAACCATGGACAAGCTGGCGAAAATCACGGGCCGCCAGTATCACCTGTTCGATTACCATGGCGCCGCCGACGCCACCGATGTGGTGGTCATGATGGCTTCCGGTTGCGAAACCGTGGCCTCGACCGTTGATTATCTCGTGAGCCAAGAGAAAAAGGTTGGCCTCGTGATTGTCCGCCTTTACCGTCCATTTGATGGCCAGGCTATGGTCAACGCCCTGCCGGCAAGCGTTGAGCGCGTCACGGTGCTCGACCGCACCAAAGAGCCGGGTTCGATTGGCGAGCCACTCTACCTTGATGTTCGGGCCGCCATCGGTGAGGCGATCGAGAAAAACCCCAGCGCCATGCCGCCTTTTATCCTCTCTGGCCGTTATGGCCTTGGTTCCGCCGAGTTCACTCCGGCTATGGCCAAGGCGGTGTTTGACAATATGGCCGCCCTGTCGCCAAAGAACAAATTTTGTGTTGGCCCGCATGATGACGTCACGGGGGCAAGCCTCAATTATGATCCTTCTTTCCATATTGAAAGTAATGATGTTTACCGGGCCATGTTCTATGGCCTCGGCTCCGACGGCACCGTTGGCGCCAACAAGAATACGATCAAGATCATTGGCGGTGAAACCGACAACATGGCCCAGGGCTATTTTGTCTACGACTCAAAAAAATCCGGCTCAATCACCACCTCGCATCTGCGTTTTGGCAAAAATCACATCGTCGCCCCGTATCTGATCAACAAGGCCAATTTCATCGCCTGCCACAACTTCACCTTCCTTGATCAGTACGACATGCTGGCCAACCTCCAAGAAGGCGGCATTTTCCTTTTGACCAGTGGCTTCAAAAAGAATGAAATCTGGCGCCACCTGCCGTCGAGGGTGCAGCACGACCTGGTGGCCAAGAAAGCCAAATTCTTCATCATCGACGCCATTTCCCTGGGGCAGGCTCTGGGTCTGGGGGCGCGCATCAACATGATCATGCAGACGGCCTTTTTCGTCATCTCCGGCATCCTGACCAAAGATGAGGCAATCAAGGCGATCAAAAACGCCATTAAAAAAACCTACGGCACCAAGGGCGATAAGGTGGTCAAGATGAATTACGACGCCGTTGACGCCGCTGTCTCGAACATCGTTGAGGTGCCGCTGTCGAAGAAAATCGACGGTCATCCAATACCGTCGACGGTGCCGGAAGACGCTCCTAAATTCATTAAGGAAGTGACGGCGACCATGATCCAGGGCAAAGGCGATCAGTTGAAGGTGTCGCAGATGCCCGCTGACGGCACCTGGCCGACTGCCACCACCCAGTATGAGAAACGCAACATCGCCGTCTTCTGCCCCAACTGGCTGCCGGAAAACTGCATCCAGTGCGGCCAGTGTTCTTTAGTCTGCCCGCACGCCGCCATCCGCATGAAGATCGCTGGGGCCGCCGATGCCGCCAAAGCACCCACGGGTATGAAGTTTGCCGACGCCACTGGCAAGGAGTTCAAGGGCAAGAAATTCACCATCCAGGTTTTCACCGAGGATTGCTGCGGCTGCACCCTGTGCGAGAACGCTTGCCCGGCCAAAACCAAAGCCCTGGCGATGACCAAGAATAGCGAGGAGTTGCGCGGCGCCGAACGCCCGAAGGTGAAATACTTCCTCAGCCTGCCGGAAATCGAAGCGGGCCGGATCAGCGTCTCGACCATCAAGGGCAGCCAGTTGCTACGGCCTCTGTTCGAGTTCTCCGGCGCCTGCGCCGGCTGCGGCGAGACGCCTTATATCAAACTGGTCAGTCAGTTGTTCGGCGACCGCATGATTGCCGCCAACGCCACCGGCTGCTCGTCGATCTATGGCGGCAACCTGCCAACCACCCCCTATGCCAAACGCGCCGATGGCCGTGGTCCGAGCTGGGCCAATTCTCTATTTGAGGATAACGCCGAATTCGGCTTGGGAATGCGTTTCTCGGTCGACAAACTGGCCGCGCAAGCGGCGGAAATTCTTACTGAGCTGGCCGAGGCCGGGGCAATTGACCGGAAAATGGCCGCTGACCTGATCGCCGCACCGCAGAGCAATCAACTGGAGATTGAGGCCCAGCGAGGCCGTGTCGCCGCCCTAAAAACGACCCTCGCCGCCCTGCCGCAGGCAGAGGCCCAGCGTCTCTTGACCATGGCCGACTATCTGGTCAAGAAATCGGTGTGGATCATCGGCGGCGATGGCTGGGGCTATGACATCGGCTACGGCGGTCTCGATCATGTGCTGGCTTCCGGCCAGAACGTCAACGTGCTGCTGCTTGATACCGAAGTCTACTCGAACACCGGCGGCCAGATGTCGAAATCAACGCCCAGGGGAGCGACAGCGCAGTTCGCCTTTAATGGCAAGAAGATGCCGAAAAAAGACATCGGCATGATATTCTCAACCTACGGTAACATTTACGTCGCCCGCATCGCCCTGGGGGCCAACCCGAACCAGACGGTCAAGGCCATCGCCGAGGCCGAAGCCTATGACGGGCCGTCAATTCTTATCTGCTATGCCCATTGCATTAACCATGGCATCGACATGGCCAAGGGTCTGGAGCAACAGAAGAAGGCCGTCGCCTGCGGCCATTGGCCTTTGTACCGCTACAATCCGGCGCTTGAGGAAGAAGGCAAAAACCCGCTCATCATCGACAGCAAGGAGCCGACGCTACCTTTCACCGACTACGCCTTTGGTGAAAACCGCTACCGCGCCTTGAAACAGATCAATCCGCAGGACGCTGATCGCTTAATGGCCGAGGCGCAGCAAGACGCGCTGCGCGCCTGGAAATTCTTGAAGGGCCGGGCGGCGGCCCTGGAGCCGGAACAGAAGAAAAAATAGGCGAACGGAGTTGAAACCCGCATGTTGGCAACGGGGCACTGGAAGTTTTTCCTTCTGGTTGCCCCGTTTTTTTTGTCGGCTGCGGGACTTTCAACCCTTCAGCTTATCGCTGAGGAAATCCACCTGACCAGCCAGAGAGACGTCGCGCGCCACCTTGGTGTTGATGGTCTTGATGGCATGGACGACGGTGGCGTGGTTGCGCTTGAACTGCTTGCCAATTTCTTGGAGCGAACTGCCGGTATGCTTGCGGCAGAGGTACATGGCGATCTGGCGTGGCAGCGCGATGCGTTTCTCCCGGGAGCGGGATTGCAGGTCGCCAAGGCTTAAACCAAACTGGCGGCCAATCAATTCGGCCACTGCCTGCGGCGTCGACGCCTGCGGATACCCAGCCACCGCCGCCACAACTTCTTCGAGCATCTTCTGCGTCACCAGACCACTGGCCAGCCGGGCCCGCGTTTTCAGGGCAATCAGAGCCGACTCAACCCGGCGGACATCGCCTAAAATATTTTTCGCCAAATAACTGATGAAATCGGACGGCAGGTCGAGACCCAGTTGCCGCGCCTTGCTGGCGACAATGCGCAGCCGCGTGGCCAGATCAGGGGTTTGGATGGTGGCGATGAGACCCGACATCATGCGCGAGCGCAATTCACCGTCAATACTTAGATCCCTGGGGGCGGCATTGGCCGTCAGAATAACTCGTCGGCCAGAGCGGATTAAATAATCCAGAAGCAGGTTCAGTTCTTCTTGGGTCTTTTTCTTGCCGCTCAAAGCATGGACATCTTCCATCAAGAGGAGGTCGCAGTTGTCGTGGTACTTGTGCTTGAACTGCTCCATGGCACGCCCCTGGATGCCGCGCACCATCTCGCTCGAGAACTGCTGGGCGGTCAGATAATGCAGGCGGGTCATCGGCGATTCACGCAGCACCCTATGGGCGACGGCCTGGGTCAGGTGGCTTTTGCCCAGGCCTGTGCCACTGGTCAGATACAGGCAAGGGCCGATGGCGTCGTCTTTGGCCGCCATCGCCTTACAGGCTGATTCGGCCAAAATATTCGATTCGCCAACCATATACTCGTCAAAGGTATAACGGGGATGTAACATCCGGCCAAAGGCTTCGACTTTCGGCAGCATCGGCAGGCGGCGCTGCTGTGGCGGCTGAATGGGGGCTGAAACCGGGCGCTGTTCTTCGGCCAGCAGCAGCCGCCTCGGCGTCGCCCCGGCCACGGCCACGGCTTCTTCGATCATGTCCTGATAGTGCCTCTCAATGTAGGCGCTAAAATAGGGGTTGGGGGCCACCAACAAAATACTGTCTTCGGTGATTCGTGTACAGCGCAGCGGCTCAATCCACAGGGAGAAGACGTCAGCGGTTACTGCGGTCTTGATGGTTTCCAAGGTTTTTTCCCACAACATGAATTCTTCCTCATAAAACAGCTTTTGCTTTTACGGCGCTTGCCCCGCCCTTTACCGACGGACTCCGGACAGATACGCCCGCAGTCATACCGCCTCAGGGGGGACATGGCGCCCGACACGCCCATGTTTTTGCCGATTTTCCGGCCTGGCGTCAATCCGTGCCGACGGTGGTTTCCGTGTTGCCGCCCTTTGTAGCATACAACTATCGAGCCCTTGCTCTTCTTGCCCTTTCCCGCTTTCTAATTTTTTTTATCAATGAAAACAAAGAAATAGCAAGAGAGATTTGTTTCCCGCACAATAAAGAGGCCTTAGCTTTCGCCTAGGTATGTTGTCAACAGTTTGATCTTTTAATGAAACACCATATAACTCGATAAAACGACGAAAAGATCAGTTTTAATCGAAATCACTCGCCACTATCCGCCGATTCATAGAAGAAACAGGGCCTTATCTCGGAAGTAAAAAAATTGGTCGTGGAATTTTGTCGTAAGGGGAGGAAAGCGGCTTACCAATCGGCACTAGCCATGGTCAGGTAGGAAACTCTGGCCGCACCGTGGGCTATGAGAACGCGACCACATTCGGCCAAGGTCGAGCCCGTGGTGCGGACATCGTCGACCAACAGCAGGCGCTTGCCGACAATAATACCCGAGGCCGCAGTCAGTGAAAAGGCGCCGCTGAGGTTTCGCCGCCGCGCCCCGCCTGACAAGCCGGTCTGCGGCCTGGTCGGGCGGTGACGGATCAGGAGATCGCAGCGGACCGCTGGCAGCCGCTTGGGGAAAAACAGCCGCGCCAAGAGCAGCGATTGGTTCAAGCCACGCTGGCGGAGACGGCTGATGTGCAGCGGTACCGGGATGATCAGATCGCAATCATCATTGAGGTCAGGGCCACATCGGCTGACAATTTCGGCCAAAGCCGGCAGCACCGCGCGATCGGCGCCGTATTTCAGGCGGTGTATCAGCCCTGAGACCGGCTGCTGATACAGGCAGAGGGAGCGGCACGGTGGGTTACCTTTGTCGCCAGCACCGCAGTAAGTCACCGTGGCCAGGCAATCCGGGCACAGGGGGGCAAGCGACGGTCCATGGCAGGCGCGGCAACGTTCTGGCAAAAACAGGGCCAGGACAGCCGCAAGTAGGGAATTTTTTTCGTCCATCGGATGATTGTCCTCCTTTTATCCGACAAATACCAGCAAATATCCGATCAAGGCAGTTGGCAACCGTTTGGGAACATGGCATAATGACGCCCGCTTTCTCTCTGCGGTGTCCCAAAAATTGCCATTTTCTGACCAAGGACTTCCCCATGACCCTGTTTTTCGCCAAGCGTCGATGCGGCATTTTCGTTGTGGCTCTGACCCTGCTCTTCGCCATTCAGGCTACTCAGGCCGCCCCGGAACCGGGCGGCGCCACCGTTATTCTGCCGCTGAAGATCAATACCAGCCAGCATCCTGAACAACTGACCGCTTCCGCCGACGCCGCCATGCGGGAAGCGCTGGGCGACAAGTCGCTACGACTGCTCAGCCGCAAGCAGGCCGAATCGCTCGTTCCCTACACGACCAGCGCCTGGCCGCCAAGTCAGGATCAGTTGCGGCGCGTGGCGGCTGCGACTGGCGCCAGCTCTATCGCTGTTGGCAGCTTGACTTATCTCGGACAGCGCTACAGCCTGGATGTCAAGCTTTACGACGTATCGACACCGCAACGTCCCACCTTTTATTTCCGCGAATTCACGAGCCTCGATCAAATGGTGGCCGAGATGCAAGGGCTGCTGGGTGATGTCGCCTCCTATTCCGGTCGGGGAACGCGCATTGCCAGCATCGCCCCGGCCGGCAACGTCCTGATTGATTCGGGCGCCATCTTGAAAAAAGTCGAGACCAAGCCCGGCTCACCCTACAACCCGGCGGCGCTCAGGGAAGACCTGAAAGCCATCGCCGCCATGGGCTATTTTGACAACGTTCAGATCGAGTCCTCCGACGGCCCCAACGGCAAGATTATCATTTTCCGTGTCTTTGAAAAACCGACCATCAAGACCTTGAAATTCCAGGGCCTCGACGCCATCAAAGACGCGGAGATCAACAAAGCCATCGAGGTCAAAGAAAACTTCGTCCTCAATAGCGGCAAACTGAACGAAGGAACGGAAAAGATCAAAGAGTTGTACCGGGCCAAAGGCTATTACAACACCACGGTCAAAACCGATGTCGCTTATCCCGACAACAAAGGGGCGGTCGTCACCTATATCGTCGATGAAGGCAAAAGAGTCTACGTCAAGGAAATCACTTTCGAGGGCAACACCACCTTTCCGGCCAAACGGCTGCGTAAAGAGATGGATACCTCGGAAAAAGGCATCTTCTCGTGGCTGACCGATTCCGGCCTGCTTGACCGCGACAAGGTAAAACGCGATTCCGACAAGATCGTCGCTTTTTACAACGACAACGGTTTCCTCGAAGCCAGGGTCGGCCAGCCGGAGATCCGCCAGGACAGCAAATGGCTCTACGTCAACTTTGCCGTCAATGAAGGCCCACGTTTCACGGTTGGCCAAGTGGATTGCGACGGCGACCTGATTGTCGCCAAAGATGAGATTACGAAGCTCATGACCATCAAGAAAGAGAAGTACATGAGCAGGAAAGTGGTCCGTGACAACATCATGGCCATCAATGACGTGTACGCCGAGCATGGTTACGCCTTTTCCGATATCATGCCCGATCTGAAGAAATCCGATGCCACGCACAGCGCCGACCTGACCTTGCATATCAAGAAAGGCGAACTGACCTATATCAACCGCATCATCATCAAGGGCAACACCCGCACCCGGGACAACGTCATCCGCCGCGAGCTGACCGTTTACGAGGGCGGCATCTTCAACTCCAAGGCCCTGCGCGAAAGCAGCCAGAACCTGCAACGCCTGCAATACTTCGATCAGGTCAACATCACGCCGGAACCGGCCACCGAAGCCAACCGGATGAACGTCATTATCGAGGTGAAAGAGCGCAACACCGGCAGCTTCAGTATTGGCGTCGGTTACAGCACGGTCGATGACCTGATCCTCATGGGCCAGATCGCCGAGAACAACTTCCTGGGCCGCGGCGACAAGATGCAGTTCGCGGCCAACATCGGCGGCTCGAGCAACCTCTTCAACCTCGGTTATACCAATCCCCACGTCAACGACAGCGAGCTGTCCTGGGGTGCCGACCTGTTCAAGTCAATGCGCGAGTACGATAACTATACCCTCAATGCCACGGGCGGCGATCTGCGGGTCGGCTACCCGGTCTACGAAAAATGGCGGATCTACGGCACCTACCGCTACACCAACAACCAACTCTCCGACATTGCGCCAAACGCCTCCTACATCATTGTCCATTCGCAGGATGTGCCAGTGACCAGCTCGGTCAAGGCGGCCCTGGTGCGGGATACGCGCAACCGTTACTTCGGCGCCAGCGAAGGTTCGGTCAACAGGGTCAGCGTCGAATACGCCGGCGGGCCGTTCGGCGGCGACAGCCAGTTTACCAGAGTGGAAGGATCAACCAGTTGGTTCTTCCCGGTCATTTGGGGCACAGTATTCCATGTCCAAGCTACCGCTGGTCAGGCCTTCGAGAACGAAACCGGCAAGCTACCAGTCTACGAACGCTATTATCTCGGCGGCATAAATACCATCCGTGGTTTTAAGTATGCCAAAGTCAGCCCGGTTGACCCCATGACCGGTGACCTCATCGGCGGCGACAAGATGTGGTACTCGAACATCGAGTACATCTTCCCGATTGTCAAAAGCCAGGGCCTGGACGCTTTAGTCTTCTATGATGCCGGCCAAGTCATGAATAACGACCAAAGCTGGAGTGACGGTTTTTCCAACCCGGTGAACTCTGTTGGCGTCGGCCTGCGCTGGCTGTCGCCCTTGGGGCCCTTGAGCGTCGTCTGGGGGGTCAACCTCAATCCGCAAAGAGACGAAGACCAATCAGTCTGGGATTTCAGCATCGGCGGCGTCTACTAAACGCGACCGTCCCCACCAATATTTTCTTCTTTGCACAGCCGGTCGCCCACCGCGACCGGCCATTTTTTTGTCATGATTGATTCCTTGGGCGCGGCCATCGCCGCTGGCGGCAAACTGACCATCACCGGCCTACGCGGCGCCAGTCCGGCCCTGGCCGCCGGGCTGGTCAATACCTGCTGCTGCATTGTCCCCGACGATCAGATGCTGCCAGGCTTCGAGCGCGACCTGCGTCTGTTTACTGCCCGCCCGATCATCGTTTTCCCTGGCTACGATATCCCGCCTTACGCCCGCCTGTCACCGGATCCAGGCGGCGCCGCCCAGCGTTTGTCGGCGCTATACCGCATGCTTGAAGCGGGTAAAGAGGCCATTATCCTGACCTGCGCCGAGGCCTTGGCCCGCCGTCT
>JAIRRG010000075.1 GCA_031256095.1 Desulfobulbaceae bacterium | reverse complement strand
TTTTGGATGTCGACGACGCCGGAACAGGGGAAGCCGATGATGACCACTTCCTCCCGTTTGACCAAGCCCTCGGCGATCTGCTGCACCACCGAACGCGAGTCGCATCCTTTGACAACGATGCCTACCTTCTTGCCCTTATATTCCGGCAGGAAGACAGCGGGATTGTTTACCGCCAATGGCCCAGCGGCAAAGGCGTCGACTTCTTCCGGTTTTCGCATGAAAAACGGCGCGCTGCGCAGGGGATCCGGTCCCGGCCCCCAGCCGATGACGCAGTCAACATCGGGTAAAACTTTGCGTATCGCCCCTTTCAATTCATCATCCATTTCGGTCTCTCTATGGGATCAGATAAAACCAACAATGTAATTAAGCGCCTTAAACATCGCTCGCCGCCCAATCAGTCACCGGCATTCGCCACCAGTCGTTCCAATTCCGGAGACTCCGGAAACACCGGCGCCGGCGGCAAGGCATGAATCTGTTTGGTGAATTCGGTCACCACATGCTGCCAGCGCTGGCCTTCCGAGGCCGAAACCCAGGTGTACTCGAAGCGGGCCGGATCAATGCCGACAATGGGCAAGAGATTCTTGCACATCTCAAGGCGGCGGCGGGCGTAAAAGTTGCCCTCAGCGTAGTGGCAGTCCCGCGGATGGCAGCCGGAAACCAGCACGCCATCGGCACCGCCGAGAAGCGCCTTGACAATGAACAGCGGATTGATCCTTCCGGAACATGGAACGCGGATGATGCGCAGGTCGGTGGGCTGAACGAAACGGCCAACCCCCGCGGTATCCGCGCCGCCGTAGGAACACCAGTTACATAAAAAGCCGATTATCCGGCGTTCTTTCCCTGTCAGCACCGACATAGGGCCTCCACTTCGGCAAGTATCTGATTATCAGTGAAATGTGAGAGCTGTATCGCCCCTTGTGGGCAGGTGGCGTTACACAAACCACAACCCTGACATACCGCTTCAATGACTTCGGCTTTCGCCTGCCCACGGAAATCAATCTCGCGGATGGCCTTGTACGGACAGACGTTGATACATTTGGCACAGCCAACGCAGCGGTTGATGTTGACCTGGGCAATCTGCGGGTCACTCTCCAGCATGTCTTTGGACAAAAGGCCGATGGCCTTGGCGGCGGCGGCGCTGCCCATGGCCACCGACGACGGGATATCCTTCGGCCCCTGGCTGCAACCGGCGAGGAAGACGCCAGCGGTATTGGTCTCGATTGGTTTCAGCTTGACATGGCTCTCCATAAAGAAACCGAACCTGTCGTAGGAAATACGTAGTTTTTCAGCCAGATGCGGTGAGTTGGCCGCCGCTTCGACGCCGACGGCCAGGACGACCAAATCGGCTTCAATCTCGACCTGGGCGCCGGCCAGCGTATCGGCGCCGCGGACGACGTAACGATCGCCCTTGGGATAAATCAGAGAGACGCGCCCACGAATATACTGGGTACCGTATTCTTCAGCCGCCCGGCGCGTGAACTCATCATAGCCCTTGCCCGGCGAGCGGATGTCCATATAGAAGACGTAACTCTGGGAATCCGGGATGTGATCTTTTGTCAGGATGGCCTGTTTGGCCGTGTACATGCAGCAGAAGCCTGAACAGTAGGGGCGGTCAATCGACGGGTCGCGCGAGCCAACGCACTGAATGAACACGATGTTTTTCGGCTCCTTGCCGTCAGACAGACGCTTGATGTGGCCGCCGAAGGGACCGGAGGCCGACATCATGCGTTCATACTGCAAAGAGGTGACGACGTCCGGATAGCGACCGCCGCCGTATTCACTGTAAACCTTCCAATCAACCAAGTCGTAACCGGTGGCGGCAACCATGGCGCCGACCTGTATGGTGACCAATTCATCCTGCTGCTCGTAGTTGACGGCTCCGGTCGGGCAGACTTTGGCGCAGACGCCGCATTTGCCTTTGATGAATTGGCGGCAGAAGCTTTTGTCGATCACCGCCTTTTTCGGAATTGCCTGCGGGAAGGGGATGTTGATCGCCGTGGTGGTGCCGACACCTTCGTTGAAGCGGTCGAAGGATTTTTTTGATGGACATTTTTCGGTGCAGAGACCGCAGCCGGTGCATTTGACATTATCGACGCAGGTGGCTTTTCTCCGGATCACCACCTCGAAGTTACCAACGAAACCGGAAACTGATTCCAGCTCGGAGCAAGCGTACAACGTGATTTTCGGGTGCTGGGCGACATCGACCATTTTCGGGCCGAGGATACAGCTCGAACAGTCAACCGTCGGAAAGGTCTTGTCGAGTTTGGCCATCTTGCCGCCGATCGACGGCTCGCGTTCAATCATGACCACTTCGATGCCGGCATCGGCGCAATCAAGGGCGGCTTGGATGCCGGCGACGCCGCCGCCGATGACGAGAACCCGTTTGGTGGAGGGGAAATATTTCGGCGTCAGCGGCCGGTTACGGCGCAGTTTCTCGACCGCGATCCGGACAAGCTCAAAGGCCTTGTTGGTGTTGGCCTCTTTATCCTTGCCGATCCACGAGACATGCTCGCGAATATTGGCCATTTCAAACATATAGCGGTTGACGCCCGCCCGTTCCACTGCCCGGCGGAAAGTCGGCTCGTGCATACGCGGGCTGCAGGCCGCGACCACGACGCCGTCCAGGGCGTGTTCGCTGATGGCGCGGATGATGCCATCTTGGCCAGGTTCCGAGCAGGTGTACATGCTGTCGGTGGCAAACACTACATCCGGCAAGTTCTTCGCGTTTTCGGCAACTCCGGCGGAATCGACGGTGGCGCCGATATTGGTGCCGCAGTGACAGATAAAAACCCCTATTCTCATGCCGCTCCCTCCGTTTGCTCAACCTTGGCGGCCGCGCGGCGTTGACTGGCCAGCTTATCCAACACCGGCAGCGGATCAACCACCAGTTTATTCAACCCAAGCTCGTTATGGGAGATGGCGAACGCCAAACCAAGTAATTGCGTATAATACATGACGGGCATCTGGAAGCGCGTCTTGTTGGCCTTATTGATTTGCCCCTGGCGCATATCGAGATTCATCTGGCACAAGGGGCAGGCGACGGCGATGACATCGGCGCCCAAGGAAACGGCAAGGTCGATGATCTTGCCGGAGAGACGGGTCACGGCCTCATTGATCGGAATACCCATCGAGGCGCCACAGCATTCGACCTTGAGCGGGAAAGGCAGCACCTCGGCTCCCGCAGCGGACAGAAGCTCCTCCATGATCATCGGGTTTTCCGGGTCGCCGAGCTGCATCAGCCCCTGCGGGCGGCTCATGAGGCAGCCATAATAAGGCGCGACCTTCAGTCCTGCCAATGGTCTGATCGATTTGGCGGCGATTTCCTCAGCGCTAACCTGCTCATGAATAACCTGCATCACCGATTTGACAGTGTGCCCCTCGAGTAGGGTTCCACCGCCGAGAAGTTTCGTGGCTTTTGGGCCGATATGCTCGTCGCTCATGTTGCGGAGCGCCACCCGCATATTCTTCAGGCAGCTTGGGCAGGGAGTGATGACATCCAAGAGTCCCTGTTGCCCGGCCTGGATAAAGTTTCTTGCCGACAGAGCGGTGGACAGACTGTGATCAATGGTGTGAGCTGGCGTCGAACCGCAGCAGTTCCAGTCATCAATATCTTGCAGGACAATTCCCAGTTCGGCGCAGACGGCGCGAGTCGAACTGTCGTATTCGGCGGATGTACCTTGCCCTGAACAGCCGGGATAATAGCCGAACGGCTCATTTCTGCTCATGAACACCCTCCCTAAATCGTTTGAAAATGGCGCCGACTTCATCGCGCCCTTTAATGCTGTGCGGCGTGTAGGGCAGCTTGCGTCGGGCCAGGACTTTTGGAGCCAGATCGACATCGGAGAGTAGTCTGCCGGTGGCGGCCATATACATGCCCATCAGCCCAGCCTCGTAAGCCCGGCCAAAGGTCTCAACCGTTTTCAGGAAGGAACCGACGAAGGCCCGTACCGGCCAGGACGAGAATTTGCTCTCCCGTCTGGCCATGTGTCGGCAGACATCCATGACCGTGGCCACGTCGATGTTGTTCGGGCAGCGCGCCGTGCAGGTTTCGCAGGTAACGCAATAAGCCAGGGATTTGCTCGACAACACCGTATCCTTCTGCCCCAACTGGATCAG
>JAIRRG010000048.1 GCA_031256095.1 Desulfobulbaceae bacterium | reverse complement strand
CGACGGTAAACGTCTCATTCTGCTCGCTGAAGGCCGCCTGGTCAACCTCGGCTGCGCCACCGGCCATCCGAGTTTCGTCATGAGCAACTCGTTCGCCAACCAGACTTTGGCCCAGATTGAGTTGTTCACCAAGACGGCCAGCTACCCGCTTGGCGTTTACACACTGCCGAAAAAACTCGATGAGATGGTCGCCCGCCTGCATCTGAAGAAGATCGGCGCCCATTTGACCATCTTGACGCCGGAGCAGGCGGCCTATATCGGCGTGCCGGTCGAAGGGCCGTACAAAGCTGAGTATTATCGGTATTGAGCCACCCCTTGCCACCAGTCGACCGTTCAGCGGTCTGCCAATGGCGCGGAAAAGATGACAGCCAACATACGCGCCTGACGCATATTATCAGTTCGGATATTATCCGCATCCAAAGCGGTCGAACAAGATCGTTCAGCCGCTTTTTTCGCTGGAGTAGGCTATAAAAAAAAACGTTGCTCTCCCCGTGTGGTAAGGGGAGAGCAACGTTATAGGCTACAGGCTTTCAACCGAAGATGCTTTAGAACTTGGTGTTCATGCCAATCATGACACCATCCGGATTATAGCCAGGTTCAACAGGGCTGCCGACTAGATCGCCGCCGTCCTTCAGGCTATAGGCGACATTTTTGCCGTTGAACTGTTTGCCCCAATTGACGTACAGCGTTGTCGCGTTGAAGAGCTTGTAGGTATAGGCGATGCCAACCAACGAAGCGTCCGCATCGGTGAGGTTAGATTTGTCGTTGAGTCTCGAATAACTGGCCAGAATGGCGTGGTCGCGCAAGAAGGGCACCTTGGCGCTGACGCTCCAGCCATCGGCATCTGCCAGAGCTGTGTTTTGGCCCTTGCCCAAAGCGCTACCGCTATACCAGCCCGAAACGTAATTGCCGTAAAGCTTGAAGAAATCAAAATCATAACTGGCGACGGCTTGCCAGCCTTGGTGTTGCCCCTGACCGCTGTAACGGTCTATGTAGCTGGCGTTGGTTACGTTCCATGCCGTTAGCGCTGCAGTCAATCCTTTAAGAGGGGTAGAGACAGGGCCATGATAGAAGAGGGCGAGATCATAGCCTTCACCGGAGGAGTCCGTTACTCCGGAGCCTTGCACTATATTGGTGCTGTCTGTGTTGTTTTCACTACCGGCGGTGTAGCCAGCCCAAACCGAAAATCCATTGAGGAATCCTTCGAAGTCAGGCGTCTTATAAATAATGGCGTTGTTCATACGGGTGGGCATGCCGCCGATGAGCGGTAAAAGGAGGGCGCTGCTGCCATAGAAGCCGGGACCAAAGGCGTTGCCCTCAATGGCGGCGGCAATATATGAGCCGGAATATTGACGGCCCAGCGTCAGCTTGCCGAACATGTCGCTGCCCAGACCGGCATAGGCCTGGCGCGAGAATATTTGATTGCCCTTGCCGTTAAAGCCGCCGGAAGAGGCGACGCCGTTGTTGACGCCAGCGGCACCTGCCGAGTTGTCGCTGCCGGCAACGCCGGTTGACAAGTCGACGCCCATTTCAAGCTCGCCAATGGCGTGTAAACCCTTCGTGAGTTCTTTGTCCACTTTGAGGCCAATGCTCGTTGAAGTCATACCGCCGGAACCAACGGTGAATTTGCGGCCATAGCCGCTGTTGGTGTTAGCAACGTTGACGTCCAGGGTGGCATACCAACTCAGGCCTTGAGGAAGAATACTCTTGGCCGCTTGGGCTGGAGTTTTGGCTGTGGCTTCAACTAAAGATGGAGCCGGAGCTTGTGCTGTACGGGTTTCGATTCTTTCGATTGCCGCCTTTTGATTAGCCTGAACGGCAAGCAGCTTGTTGATCAATGCCTGCTGTTCCGCCATTTGCCGTTGCTGTACCGCCACTTGCCGTTTCAGTGCCTGAAGTTCGGTTTCGGCGTGGGCGGGCATGGCGGATACCGCGCTCAAGGCGCCAAATCCAAGTAGCGCGGCAATTGCGATGCGTGTTGCTTTCATTCGATTTTCATTCATGGTCCCTCTCCTCGTTTGGTTTGATAATAAACTCCTGGCCTAATTCCCGACCTGATAGTGAGCCAGGACACCTGTTTAGCTCTGTTTAGAAAATATATTTTCCGCTTGCAGCGTCGCAATCGCCAGCAGGCCCCCACGACTAGCGAGGTTTTAGCGGCGATGATTAGCAGGAAATCCTCATTTTCCAGGAAACTGGCACAGCACTCAACGGCGGCCAGGAAACGTTGCCTGCCGGTAAAGGGACAGAGCAAGGCCACAGCCCACTACTGCTCGTCCTTAATGGCGCTGGCTCCATGGCAAACCTTGACAGCCCGAAGCATGGCGCTTTCCAGCGCGAAAACCTTGATGTCCTGTCTGACCAGCTCATTGGAAAATGTCTCGGTATTGTTTCCGCATCGTTCTTTTCAGAAGCTTGCCGGAGGGGGTTTTCGTCAATTCATCGACAAAGACGGTTTTCTTCGGCGACTCGAAACTGGCCAGATGCTTGCGGCAATGTTCCAACAATTCGTCTTCGGTGGCGGTAAAGCCGGTTTTCACCTTGACCACGGCCACCACCGCCTCAACCCAGCGCGGATGATCGACGCCGACCACCG
>JAIRRG010000027.1 GCA_031256095.1 Desulfobulbaceae bacterium | reverse complement strand
AACCGCGCCCAACTGATGGCCATTTTGGATAAGGCGATGGAGCAGGCCAAGGCGGTGCAACGCGACAGCCAGAGCGGCCAGAAATCGTTGTTCGACCTGATGCCGAAAGAGAGTAAAGCGCCAGAGGCGACGGAAATTATCCCGCCGCCGCTGGCTGACTGGGATGGCCGGCAGCGCCTGGATTACGAGAAAGAAACCGTTGGTTTCTTTCTTACCGGTCATCCGCTGGAAGCGGCGATGGAAGACATAAAAACCGTCGCCGTCTGCGAAATCAGGGCACTGGCTGATTGGCCCGCCGAGCAGCCGGTACTGGTCGGCGGCCTCATCCACTCGGTCAAGCGCCTGAAAAGCAAAAAGGGTGATCCGATGGCCTTTATCAGCATTGAAGACATGTATGAATCGGTCGAGGCCGTGGTCTTTCCTGAAACATATGCTAGATGCCAGGCGATTCTCGACGCTAAAGAGCCGGTGATCATCCAGGGCACGGTGCAAAAGGATGAACGCGGCGCGAAAATCATCGCCGACGACATCTGCCTGCTGCCAGAAGCGCGGGAAAAACATACCCAATCGGCGGCGCTGCATCTTTATGCCGATAAAATAGACCAGGGGAAACTCGATGAAGTAAGGAAAACAATTCGCGAATTCTACGGTTCCTGCCCTTTTGCCGTCACCATCAATTTTCCCGATGGTGGCCAGGTCGATGTGGAAACGACGCATGATCTCACTATCCGCCCTTGCCGGGAACTTGGTGAAAATTTGCGGCGGATACTGGGGTACCCGGCTATTTTCTATCAGAAAAAGCCGCTTTCCGTGGCGCGGAAACAGGGCTGGAAGCGAAGGGAAGCAGCCTAACCGAATCGACTGGTTCAGGCCAGCCTGATGCCGCAGTCCGGGCAGTGGGCCAATATCCCACAGGCGATGGGCATCGCCTACCAGCCTTTATTGTTCGGCCACCACCGTCACTAGGGGCGAGTCGAACATTGCCTGCGGGGCAATCACCGTTTCTTCCAGCGGTATCCTGTTGCCGTAGCGCTCACGGATTTTTTGCTTGACTGCAGGCGCTTTGAGATTGAATTCGCGGATTTTTTGCAGTTTCCCAATGCGGATACCGAGGGCGCGATCGTAGATTTTCCACACCAGCTCCGAGCAGTAGATGCGTTCATCAGTCCATGCGAAAGTCAGGTCGTAGGGTTTGCCGACAAAAGTCTCAGCCGTTTTACGCAGCTTTTTCAGGGCATCCGGCGTCAGTGTTTGTTGGGCGGTTTTCAGGCGCTTGACGACGTAGTGATCGCCTATGCCGCGGGCGATCCACTCGGCCAATGGGGTGTAGTGTACTGTCGCCGCTGCCTCAAAGACACAGGGTTTGCCCAGCCGGAACAGGATGAGGCCCATGTGGCTGTAACGCGAAGCGGTTGCCTGTTGTATGGCTTGGCTTTGTGCCGAACGTGAAGTCTGAAAGATGATGTCGCCTTCATTGACTCTCGGAAGTTCATGCGCCCAGCCGTCGCTGCCGATGCTGGCAACGAGGTAAAAACAGGCGATGAGTCCGGCGCAGCTAATCCGGTGTAAGAAATGAAAGCGGTACATCCTCTTCATGTTGGTTATGTTGAGAATGTTTCATAATTTCCGACAGCGAAAAGAATGTCACTTTCTTTTTCTCGCCGCCAAGGAGGTCAGCAAAAAAGGGCGCCCCGAATGGGGGCTTGGCGCCAATGCCCTCCTATATGGCAGATACAATATCATTTGATGAGTTATCGAGATGCGCTGGCCATGAAGGAATCAGTTTTAATCAGGCCAGCCTAATGCCGCAGTCCGGGCAGTGGCCCTGTGTCGGCTGGGCCAGCGCTCCACAAGCTGGGCAGGCGAAATCGGCGGCCAACGTCGCTTCGACTGCATCCGGATGGTCGGATAATCCCGTGGTCTTACGATAATTGTCCCGCAATGCCTGTTCAGCTTTGGCCTGCTCCTCAATTCTCACTTCCAACTGGAAGTCGGGGCCGCTTCAGCCGCCGCCGCAACCCGCTATGGCGGTGACGCGGCAGGCGATCCCGGCTTCGGCTAGGACCAGACCGCTGGCTTTCATATCGCGCAACGCGCCGGTGAGGGCAACCGTTAGCACATCACTCGCGGCGATTTCCCGGCTCAGGGCGGCGCGGACATCTTGCCGCTGTTGCCAGGCGGGCTATGCGTTCCTCTCCCGTAACCAATTCCAGGCCACAGGCGGCGCAGCGGCTGATTTCCGGGCGGTATTCGTCACCGCAGGCCGGGCAATAGCGCGATGCCGGGTTGAAATTGTGGGTGTTTTCTTTGTTTTTTCCGCCAGTGGCGGCAAAAAGGTTTTGCCAGAATCCCATTTGGTTTCCTCCGAGGAAAAAGTTTCCGGCAGTCCACCGTCCTTTTAGCGCCAGTGCCGAAGCAATTAGTTGCCGCTTGGAAGAGCGGCGCCAGCAGTCGAGCAGTGTTCCCGGTGATTTGTACAAGCGGTTAAGGGGAAAAATTGGCAGTCGTTACCGCTCTTCATTCTGTTTCTCGCGATCATCGTCTTCGCTGTCTCCTGCCGGTGGCAGGCGTTTTGCCAGCTTCCAGGCCATGAAGGCCAGCAGGGCGACGGTGGCCAGCAAAACGCCCCATAGGATGAAACGGCGAATCCGTTCTCCCGGCGGCAAGTCTTGTCTCTGCCGCGACGGGATATCCACGGTGGGAGCGTTCGCTGGTGGTGGCTGGGCGGCGCCGATTTGCGCCGTTGCCAGGTACGGCTTGTCTCCGGCCAAGAGCTGGGCAAGGGGAGTGCTGGCATCTGTGGCCTGGGCATTGCCCACAGCCAGCAAAAACGGCGGAGTGCCGCCGGCAAGAAAAGTTATTGTCTCCGGCTTCCAGCCAACCGACAATAGCGGTGCGCCGCCGAGTTCCTGGTTTTCCCCGCCATTTTTCCTCTCTTTGTCGTTCCCGGCACCGCTGCCTCGGCTGTCGCTGGTCATGGTCATTTTCCAGAGGCGATCCCGGTTGAGAGCGATCCTCATTTCCGGCGTTTCCTGTTCACTACCGTCAGGTCCTTGCAGCCGGTAGAGCGTTTCGCCGCCAATCAACCGCCAGAGGGCCTGTTCATTGGCGCGGGAATACAGTTTGACTGGCACTACCGTGTTTAGACGGGGAAGATGGACGCGGAGGCGGTCAACAGGAAAAACGCCGCCGGTGTCGAAAAACACATTTCCTCCTGACTCTGTCTGTCCAGGCAATTTTTCCCGCCAGTAGCGGAATTCGCTTTGCTTGTTCAGCTGCTGCGGCACCGTGCCATCCCGCGGCGTCAACAGTTCGGCGTCAACGCCGGCGATAAGCGGGGGTGCTACGCGCCAGCGCAGTTGCAAATAATGTGGTGGCCTGGCGGCAAAGATGTCGTCAAAATCGATTCGCTCCTGTTCCAGCCGCTGGCCGCCATGGTCAAGCCGCAGCAACTGTGCGGTCGTGACCGGGCGCCAATTCTGCAAATCGTCGCTGGCCAGCACTTCGGCGGCGCCAAGATAATCGGCTTTTCCTGCCGCCGGGGCGCCGATGTGGATGACAAGAGCATTCAAGCGAGAAAATTTTTTGTCGTTGTTAGCGGCAAGCCCGCTCAGGTCAACGATGTCACCGCCACGGCGCTCGGGCTCGGCTTGACGCTCACGGCTGCGCAAGGTGCCGTCACTGGCAATGATGAAGCCGTCCTGTACTTTCTGGTCACTTTCCGCGCGCGGCAGCGGGAACCACGGCACTGGATGCAAGGACCGGTCCTCGGAACTTTCCGCAGTTGTCTCGATGTTACCGCCAAAGGCATAGGGCGCCAGGTTGCCGTTGGCGTCAACGATGCGCAAGTCGCGCCCGTCGGGGTTTATGCTTGCCCGATACACATCAGTTGTTAGGGCGAACAGATAGTAGGATGCCTTGCCTTCAAGTTCGAGGGCGAAAAAATTGGCGAAACCAGTCTTCGAGCTTTTTTCCAGGTTTGCATCCGTCGTCCCTTTTCCCTCCGTCGTTGCCAGCATCGAGATGAAAAAAAGGAAAATGAGGAAAGAGGGAAAAACAACTCTGTTCATAATCAAACAAGCTCCTTTTTTTTCGGCGGCAGTGGCGCCAGGTAGCCAATCAACAGGAGCAGCACACCGACGCCGATGAATGAAATGGTCCGCGCGACGCCGCCAATGTGGGCAAGTTCAACGAAAAAGAGCTTGCCTACCGTCAGAACCAGCAAGGTGATGCCGGCAAACCATGGCAGCCGTTGGGCGCGCCGCACAGCCCAAAGCATCAGGATTAGCGCCAGAAAGCCCCATAGCAGCGACAGGGCGGCCTGTGCCGTAGTCGAGGCGTAAAGAGCGTCAAAGAGGTAAGGAATGTCAAGCCAATGGTGCAATGCGCGTAGAAGCATGGCATTCAGCCAGAGGAAACAGCCGCATCCGGCCACGATGATAAACGCGGGTAAAGAGGACGTCAGTTTGCCATCCATCGGTCGCAACCAGAATAGTACGAAAAAGGATAGGGCGATGATGCCAACCTGCGCCAAATCAAACGGATTGAACAGAGGGATAGCGCCCCATTTGCCGCTGGTTGTGGAAACATTGCTGAAAACGCTCCACGCCCAGAGCAGGGACAGCAGCGCCAGGATGATGGCAAAAAACACATGCCGCCGAGAGGCATCGACGCGCCGCAGCAACAGCATACTGGTGGCGGTGGCGAAAATGACCCATAAGGCAACGAAGTACAACTGCGCGTCCGGTTTAGCGAAGACCGCTCTCACTTGATAATCAAGTGCCGTGTACTGGTGTAACGTGCGCAGCAAAGCGGTGTTGAGCAAGAGGAAGAGCAGAGCCGCGATGCCAATCATCAGCCATGTGGAAAAAGCGCCGATGTTGACGAGGGAAAGTTTGCCGAAGAATTTTTCGTTGGCGCGTTTCCAGGAAAACAGCGCCGCGAAAACGAGCAATTGACAGAGTTCGACCGGGTTGAGGAGCGGCACATAGGGTAACGGCGCCGGATTACCGTCGCTGGCCAGCCCCAGGAATGCCCAGCCCAAGGCCAGCAATGCCACAGGCGCGGCGCCGATCGTCAGGTAATGGGCACGGAAACGCCCAACCGGCCAAGGGAAGCGCGGAGCGATATGGATGAGCGCCAGCAGCAGCAAGGTGCCGGAAAACGCCCAACTGCTCCATCGCCAGACGCCCTCGGGTACATGCGTGGCGACGAAACTATGAAACTGGAGTCCGGCGACGAGACAGAGCGTCCAGAATATCAGCGCGTGCGGCGGCCCTAGAATTTCGACGGACGAAAACCGTTGGCTGGAGTGGTGTTCTTGCTGAAAAAGAAGGGCATAGGCCAGGACGGCGGCCAACGGCCAGGCATACAGTCCCCAAGCGGCAAGTGGCGGTTGGGAGCCGAAGACAAAGGAAAGAGCGGCAACAAGCAGCAGTGCCGGAGAGAGCGCCAAAGCTACCCATTCTATGACTGTCCAGCGCAAGAAGCGGCTGGCGCCGTGGGCAAGCCATGCGGTCAGCACAGCGAACAACAGATAGGCATAAGCATTCGAGGCAAACGGCCCGAAATAGCGCAGTATTTCCATGTAGCCGCCGCCGAGCCACCAGAGCAGGCCAATGCCTGTGAAGACGAGCGATAATGGCGGCACGAATTTCCCCATCAAGCCCGGCCATGAGCTTGCCGCCTCGCCATGCAACCGCCAGCCGCAAAAGAAGGCCGATAGCGACAGCATCAAGGCGCCGAGGTACCAGCTGTTGAGCGCCAGCGGCGCTCCAGGAGGAATGCCGCCAGTGCGATCAAAGAAAAATGAAACGGCGGCGAAAATTTGCAAAGCCAAACCGCTGGCCAGCGCCAGTATTCGCCGTTGCCGCACGGCGACCCAGCACAGTCCCGCGCCTTCGACCGCCCAGATGGCCGCGGTTAGCCGTGTGCCTTCGAAGGCCAGCGGCACGGCCAGAGTCAGGAACAAAACGCTAAGCGCCAGCATGGCCTCAAAAAGGAGACGCAGGCGCTCCAGACGATAGCGTGCCAGCCAGGCTGCCAGGAGCAGGTAAAAGGCGCCGAGGGCAAGGGCGCTCCAGGCCATGCCGAATTCGATTTTACTGACGAGTTGTGTTTGCAGCAGGCTGAAGGCAATCGGGGCACCGAATACCAGCGCGCCGTCAACGTAGCGTTTCAGTTCCACTTGGCGCCGTATCGCGTACAAAAGCGCGACGGAAACATAATAGAGAAAAAACAGGACGAGGAAGAATTCGACGCTTGGCAAATGCGCGGGCGTGTAATACTTCATGCCCCATGCAGAGCCGACGCCGAGCGTGAAGACAAATCCCAATAGATTGAGGGGGCGCCAGGCGCGGAACCAGGCAATGCCGAGCACGCCGGCGTTGAGCAGGGCGAAATAGCTGAACAGGGCGATATGATTGCCGCTACCGGTGGAAATCAGCACCGGCGCGGCGAAGCCGCCCGTCATCCCCATCACCGCCAGGGCGGAGGCATCTTGCCGCACCGCCAGGAAGGCTGACAAGGCGCAGACGGCGAACAACAAAAGAAAAGCTAGCGGGGCGTATGCTGGCGGGATCAGTTTGAAATAGGCGAATGTGGCGTAGATCACCAGATACAGAATGCCGACACCGCCGCCTTGCAGCAGCAGGCCGTAATTCCGGCGTTTGTCCCGTAACCTCCAGCCGATGCCGAGCAAGGCTGCCGCGCCTAAAGCCACGCAAGATAGGCGCAGCTCAAGCGGAAATAAGCCATGGTTTACTACCAGTTTGAGCAAGAAAGAAACGCCGAAGAAAAGGATCAGTATGCCGACGCGCACCATGGGATTGCCGCCGATGCACCAGGCAAAAAAACGCTCCAGCCATTTCCGGTCGGTTGCCGTGGGCATGGCTTCGGGCGCGGCTGGAGGAGTTTTCGGCGCTTGGACGGCATGAGAAGCCTGGGCGGTTTCTGCCGCCGGGGTGGGTCGGGGAGCGGCCAGAGGTGGAGTAAAAACCGTAGGAAGTTCCGGCATGGAGTTGGAAATGTCCTCAACCTCCAGCGGGGAAAAGGAAGGATGCTTGGGACCGGAAGGACTCCCCGTAAAAACGAAAGCCTGATCCGTTGTTGGCTGTTCCGGAGAGGGTGGTGCTTCGGCGGCAGTAGGCGCGGAAAATTCTTTTTCCCGGCTTTCCGGCTGTCCTTGTTGCCCTTGTTCAGTTGTTCTCTCCTCGGTACCTGTGTGTTCAGATCCTTGCCGCCATGCCTGTAATCGCTCCAGGGTAGTCAGGCGTTCCGCTATGACGGTCAGATGGCGTTGCAAATCTTCCAGTTCTTTTCTCAGGATGTTGCCGCGTGATAACGCTATGAATGTCAAAATCGGCATTATGATGACATAAAATAGCGCCGCCAGAATTCCTATCGGGATCAGTCCATCCATAAGAATCTATCCATAAAAAATAAAGGAATCTCAAAAATTATAGCAGACATAAGCGTCCTTTGAGAGGTCGCCATAGAGTAGGGCGGCCTTAATAATTTTCTTTCGGAAAATCGTTTTCTTTCCAGAACTGCGCCAGGCCGGTTTCTTCGAGAGTTGGTACCGGCGGTTTGTCAAAGGTAAGAGGCTTGTCGCTGTTCGTGATGTTCA
>JAIRRG010000230.1 GCA_031256095.1 Desulfobulbaceae bacterium | reverse complement strand
TAGGCTTACCATGAACGGAATGAGGAAGGCTACGCCGCCTCCTTTATTTGTTTACCATCTTCTGGATGGCATCAACGATTTCCGGATTGGCCAGCGTCATAATATTGCCAACATCGGCCTTCGTCGAAACCGCCAGCAGTACCCGGCGCATGATCTTGCCGGAACGGGTTTTCGGCATGTCGGGCACAACCCAGATCCTGCCGCATTTGGCGATCTTGCCGATCTGGAAGACGATGGCATCGGCAACCTTCTTTTCGATGTCCGGGGTAGCCACGACGCCCGGTTTCAACGATACGTACAGTTCCGGCTCGGCGCCCTTGATCTCGTGCGGGATGGCAACAACCGCCGCTTCGGCGATTTCCGGCACCGTCAGCGCTGCCGCTTCGATTTCCTTGGAGCCGAGGCGGTGGCCGGAGACGTTGATAACGTCGTCGGCGCGTCCGAGGATGCGCACATAACCATCCCCAGCTTCAATGGCGGTATCACCAGTGATGTACGGCCAGTCGCGCCAGTCCTTGCTGTTGCGGTCACGGTTGTATGTCCCGAAATAGCTATTGACAAAGCGGTCGCGGTTACCCCAAATCGTCTGGAAACAGCCCGGCCAAGGATTTTTGATGCAGAAGTGAGCGGGCTTATTGGAACCTGGCGGCAAGGTATTGCCCTCGTCGTCAAAAAGTACCGGATGGATGCCTGGCACGCCTGGGCCGGCGCTGCCCGGCTTCATTGGCGCCAGGCCCGGCACGGTGCAGAAGACGAAGCCGCCGGTTTCCGTCTGCCAGTAGGTATCGACGACGGCCGCCTGGTCTTTACCCACCTCTTTGTAATACCAACGCCAGACCTCAGGCTCAATCGGCTCACCAACCGTGCCGATCAGCTTGAATTTCAAATTGTATTTCTTCGGTTCGTCCGGCCCGACCTTACGCAGGGCGCGGATGGCGGTCGGCGCGGTGTAGAAGATAGTGATGCCCAGGTCTTGGGCAATTCGCCAGTTGCGTCCGGCATCTGGATAAGTCGGCACGCCTTCATACATGATGGACGAGGCACCGAGCGCCAGCGGCCCATAGACGATGAAGGAATGGCCGGTGATCCAGCCGATATCCGCCGTGCACCAATAGACGTCCTCGGGCTGAATGTCGAGGATGTATTTGGCCATGGCCGTGACATAGGAGAGGTAGCCGCCGGTGCCATGCTGGCAGCCTTTCGGTTTGCCGGTGGTGCCGCTGGTGTACATGAGAAAGAGCGGATCGTGCGAATCCATATGTTCCGGGTCAATCCGCGCCCCGTAATATTTCTTCAGCTCGTCCTGGACCACGATGTCGCGGCCCGCCACCATCGGCGCCGGCGAGGAATTTTTACCGGGATAACGCTGCCAGATGAGAAGGGTATCAACTTTCTGGCCGCCGTCCGCCGCCAACTGGCAACTTTCATCGTCAACGCTTTTGTGGTCGATCAGCTTGCCGGCGCGGTAATAGGCATCCATGGTGATCAGAACCCGGCTTTTTGAATCGATGATGCGGTCAGCGCAGGCGCTCGACGAAAAGCCGCCGAAAACGACGTTGTGGATGACGCCCAGCCGGGCGCAGGCCAGCATGGTAATGGGCAGTTCCGCCACCATCGGCATATGGATGGTGACGCGGTCGCCGCGTTTTAGCTTGGCGGTATTGCGCAACAAGGCAGCGAACTCGTTGACCCGGACATACAATTCCTGATAGGTTATATGCTCGGTCTTTTCATTCATCGGCTCTGGCACATAATGAATGGCGGTTTTGTTGGCATTTTTCGCCAGATGGCGGTCGATGCAGTTATAGCTGACATTGAGGGTGCCGCCCGTGAACCACTTCCAAGTGGGGGCCTCGCTGCTGTCGAACACCTTTTCCCAAGGTTTGAACCAAGTGATCAGATCGGCAAACTCGGCGTAATAATTAGGGAAATTATCGAGAGCAAAGCGATCGAATACCGACTTGTTATTCAGGTTGGCCTGGGCGATGAATTCTTTTGACGGATAAAAATACTCTTCATCTTTCCAACGCGTTGCCGCCTGATCCGTTCCTTCTTTTCCGTTAGCCATGACTGCTCCTTTCGCTGAAAAATTTCTGGATATGCCGCTTTTGAGGCGACAGGATGTTGAGATTTCCCGTGGGCACGGGAAACTCAGTTTCTATGCTTGGTTATCATCCGTTTTTAACTGGACCATACATAATACCAATGAATACCAATGCAAGAAAAAAATGCGTCCAGAGACTTTATTTGCCCTCTTCAACTACACCCAGGATACAGCGGCGTCATCAGAGCGAAGAAGAGGATAGCGATGGCGCCACTTTCCAGCTCCAAAGATAACAGCGATGAAGCGAAAGTGTTGAAGGCTTGACAGTCCGGCGGCGATGGATTTTTATATCTGCCGTCTTTGGCGCTCCTATGAGCCGATTGAGGGAACCCCGTGCGAACCGGGGACAGGCCCGCTGCTGTAACTGGAGACAACGCCCGCTTCATGCCACTGCCGCCCGCAAACGGTGGGAAGGCGCGGGACGGATGAGCCAGGAGTCAGAAAACCTGCTAAGGACAAAAGGCGCGCCGCCACGAGGAATGGCAGCGCATCAGACGTGGGCATCAGGGCATTCCCGCCGGAGCTGTCTTCCCCCAGCAGGCGGTTGCCATGCCCACAGTGTTTTTCTCCTCCCACCCTCTTCGTTTCGGCTGTGTTGCCCTGGTTCTCGCCTTTTTTGTGGTCGCCCTATTCCTCCAGGCCCAGACGGCTCTGGCCGCCAAAAATAGCTCGCCCAATGACCCGCCCGCCCGCCGGATTGTTTCGTTGGGACCAATCAATACAGAAAACCTCTTTCTCATAGGCGCCGGCGGCTCGCTCATCGGCTGCACCACCTACTGCAATCATCCGCCGGAAGCGAAAAAGAAAGAAAAGATCGGTACCGTGCTGCAACCGGATATCGAGAAAATCATTTCCCTGAATCCCGACCTGATCCTGGCCACTGGATTGACCTCGCCGGAGCAAGTGGCGCAATTCACGAGACTTGGCATCAAGGTCGTCCATTTCCGCCAGCCACGCAGTTTTGCCGAAATATGCGATAATTTTCTTCTCATGGGCAAGCTGACTGGCCATCTGCCGCAGGCCGAACAGGTGGTGGCAACGGCGCGGCAACGAGTGGAAGAAATTCGTCTCAAAGTGGCGGCCTTGCCCAAGCCGACGGTCTTTCTGGAAATTGGCGCCAAACCCTTATTCGCCTCAGTCGGCAACGCTTTCACCAACGATTATTTGACTTTTGCCGGCGGCATTAACATCGCCGCTGGCGAAACCAGACCACAGTACGATTATGAGCGGTTGCTGGCGCACAACCCCGATGTCATCCTGATCGCCATCATGGGCGGTGAAACGGGTGCTGCCGGTGAGGAGCGGCGGCGATGGCTGAGCTATCCGGTGCTGGCGGCGGCAAAAAATGAACGGGTGCATATGATCGACCCGGATCTGGTATGTAGCCCAACGCCGGTGTCATTTGTCAGAGGATTGGCGCTGGTGGCCGAATTGCTGCATCCTGGCCTGCGGCTGCCGGAGGCAAAATGAATATTGAACCGTCCATTTTTGCCGCTGACAGCGGCTGCCGGCTCAGCCAAGCCGATCACCAGCCACTGTTACCGGCACTGACGCCAAACCTTTACCATGGCTGGGGCAAAGCCCTAAGCCTCGCACTGGCTCTTCATCTGGTGGCACTTGCTGGTCTCTTTGCCTTGGTTGGCGCCGACTCCGCCCCATCGCCCTGGCTTGAATCGGTGGTTGTTGTTCAACTGGCGCCATTGGCGCAAGCCGCCGCCGCGTCAATAACGGAGACTCCGGCTCCAACACCAGCAGCGGTTGAGCCGGCGCCAGTCTCAGCGAAAAAAGCGACACCCGAATCGCGGCCAGCACCATTGCCGACGAAAGCGAAACCACCGACAAAAGAATCAATCACGTCAACCAGCCAAAAACCGCCATCAACTCCATCCGCCCCGGTGACGTCCGTGCCTGTTCCGGTGGCTGCCGCCACCTTGACGTCAGATACATCCGCCATCGGCCACAGCACCGCTGGCTCGCCACAGCCCGCCGTCAGCCAAACCAACCAGAAGACAACGGCTAGCGCCGCCATGACCGTCACCATCCAGCCAAAGCCAATCAGTCAGCCACGGCCAGCCTATCCGCCGGTGGCGCGGCGGCGCGGGCTGGATGGCAAGGTTGTCTTAGATGTAACGGTTAGCGCCGATGGTACGGTGCGTAAGGTGGCTGTCAGCCACAGCAGTTCTTCCTCTTTACTCGATGAAGCCGCCATAGCCAGTGTTTGGACGTGGCGTTTTCAGCCGGGACAGGTGGGAGGCAAAGCCAAGGAAATGACCATACCATTGTCAATCGAGTTCCGGCTGCGCTGACGATCCTGGCCCTTAATGCCCTTCTTCCTTTGCTCCATCAAGCAGTCGCCTAACCGCCTGCAAGTTGGCACGCTCGCGGCGTAATTCCTCGGCCAATAGGCTTTTCCGCGCCGGTTGGGCTTCGGCGATTTCTTTTTCCAATCGGGCGACTTCTTTCATGCTCTGGTACAAGGCCAGGGCCAGGTGACGGATGCTCATGGCGTTTTCTCTCTGGTTGCACAGCCTTGACTTGGCCAAGCGCCCGGCGGCCTTTGGGCAAGGCAATACAAAAAATTGTACCATTCCCATGCGCTTGGACAAAAAAAGCCGTGATTTTGGCAACTTTGGTAAAACAGTTCAAAAAATGTTACTAACCGCAATATGTAAATTATTGATCAAAATATCTTTTTTTGACAAAAAAATGCTATAATGCTTGCAATGAGGTTAATTTTTCGATAGCATTAACCATCATTTATCGTCAAGAGCGGTTAAATCTGTTGAAAAGGCTTGCGGCGAGTTTTCCAGGTGGCGTCGTTTTTTCACGGTTTTTTCTTTTCCTTTAACTGAAAATTTCAGGCATGAAAAAATATCTCGCTTTTACCCTGCCCTTTTTCGTTACCGGCTTGCTGCTTCTGCCGCCGGAGGTCAGCCAAGCCCATATCAGCCCGAAAAAAAACAGCCAGATGCACCCGGTCAAACTGACCAACGCGAGCAGAATTATCATCGAGCCAGGTGAAGGCAAGGGAAAAGAGAAAGTGGTCAATCAGGCGGCAGGCAATAAAGCCACAGGAAAGACTACAGACGCCAGACATAAGGTAGGGAGGAAGTCTGTAAAAAGTGGCAAATTCCAGGTCGCATCCAGAGGTCACAAGGGCATTGCCAAGATGCGGGCACACCACGCTTCCCAGGCATCAACGGTGCTGGCCGATGATGTAAGTCTTGATGCGCTGCGTCAGCATTATCAGGATTGGCGCGGTACCCGTTATCGTTTGGGTGGCTCGTCGCGTGCCGGTGTTGATTGCTCCGGCTTCGCGGCCCTGACCTTCCGCGATCTCTATGGCATCAAATTGCCACGCACCGCCCATGAGCAAGCAACTCAGGGCATTCCAGTTAACCGCGGCAGCCTGCTGCCAGGCGACCTGGTCTTCTTCAAACGCGGGCACGGCGGCATCAACCATGTTGGTATCTACATCGGCCATGGCCAGTTTATGCACGCTTCCAGCAGCCAAGGGGTCAGTATTTCCAGTATGAACGATGACTACTGGCGCAACAAGTTCTGGAAGGGGTCACGGCTGCTGTAAGCCTAGCCCACCTTTTGTTTTTCAGCTGCTACCCGCCGGTCGTTTGCCACGACCGGCTTTTTTTATTTTATGGCAGACATTGTCGATAAACCTGATAAGGATTATCCGGCGCTGGCGGCGGCGCGGTCAACTGGCCAGCAAATGGCGTGGCCGCCAGTTTCATTTCACAGGCGATGAACATCAACCGCTCCAGATTGACGGTGTCGGCGAAGTTGTAGGCGGAAAGTGTTTCAAGAAAACGCCGGTCGCCCGACTCCTGGTAGCGCCGCCACAGATGCACCGCCGCCAAACCATCCACTCCCTGTAATGGGCCTCGGGCAATACCCAAAGCCCGCTCTATCTTCTTTAGGCCGCCGTGATACCCGAGGCTGTGCAGCACAAGACAAAGGTCGATCTGGGCCTGAGGCAGGCGGATGGCTAAAGCTCGTTCCAGGAAAGGAACATCGAAGCGGCGTCCTCCGTAGCTGATCAGCACCGCGTAGCGGGAGGCGTCGGCCGCGAAATCATTAAGGTTGTCGCCATTAACATAGCGCCGCCCCATTATCCCATCATAGAGGGTGATGACGGAAATTTCCGCATCCTCGCCGAGGCCGCTGGTCTCGATGTCGAGGTAGGCGGCTTGCTGACGAAAATCAAAAAATAAACGCCAGCATTCGTGTGGTTTTAGGAGAGCCGCGAAGAACTGGGCATCGGCTGCCGCCAACGCCTGCTGCGAGCGGTGCAAAAGCGCTTCAGCGTCACGGCAGCACGCTGCGGACAAGGCGATGGGCAGCCGCCTGCCTGATTGCCAGGCAAACCAATCATGCCACGACAGTAGGCCATGCCGCCACAGACGCCGTTCATTGGCCAGACCAATACCGGGGAGATGACAGAAGGTATGGTTCAACATGCGTGGGCGTCAAGACGCAAACTTCAAGACACAGGTATCAAAACACGGGCATTACTGATGCCGCCCGGCCAGGTTTTTGCGCTGGCCGCGAAAATCCCCGGCGGCGATCTGACGCTCACCCCCTGCCTGGCCAGCAGACAAACGCGGGCGGCTGGCCCGCGCTTTATCCGGGCGTGGACGCGGCGACCCCGGGTATGATTCCGGACGGCTTCCCGCCTCGACCAACTTGCTGAGCTTCATCATCCGCTCGTTGACCCGCACTTTGAACAACTGGCGCAGGATATGGGGCGGCATGTCCGACGGCAGATCAACATGGCTGTAGTCGGCAAAAATGCTGATACGACCAATGTAGCGGCTGGAAATGGGCGTTTCCCCAGCAATGGCGCCGACGATATTGGCCGGGCGGACACCGTGGTTTTCTCCAGCCTCGATGCGGTAGCGCTCAAAACCGCTTTCGGGCTGAGCCGCCTGTCTCAGCGCGGCACGCCCGCCTTTGCCACTGCGCTCACGCGAGGATTCACGAAAGTGTTCACGCAGACGCCCGCGTGAGCGTTGGCGATCCTCGGCTTCCGAAGGTGATTCTTGCAGCAGCAATTCCTGGCCGTTCTGGGCAATTTTGGCCAAAGCCGCCGCCACCTGGAGAGTATCGAGACCTTCGCGGGCGCAGAGTTCGCCAAGCAGGGCGGCGTAGGCGTCACAACCGGCACCCAGCGCCGCTTTAATTCGCTCGGCAAAACGTTCTTTACGCCGGGCATTGACCGCGGCCACGGTCGGTAGTTCCATCTCTGCAACCTTCTGACGGGTGGTGCGCTCGATCATCCGTAACTGCTGCCTTTCCCGCGGATTAAGCAATAAAATTGCCTCGCCGCTGCGCCCGGCCCGGCCGGTACGGCCAATGCGGTGGATATAGGCTTCACTGTCAAAAGGCACGTCATAATTGATGACATGGCTGATGCGCTCGACATCAAGACCGCGCGCCGCCACGTCGGTGGCAATCAAGATATTGATCGCCCCGGACTTTAGTTGTTCGACGGTACGCAGACGTTGATTCTGAGCGATGTCGCCGGAGAGCGGCGCGGCAAGATAGCCTAGCGTCTGCAAGCGCTCGGCCAATTCCACCGTTTGCAGCTTGGTGCGAACAAAAACGAGAACGCCTTCGGTCACTTCGGTTTCGAGCAAGCGAGTCAATGCCTCGAACTTGCGGGCGAGACTCGATGTGATGAGAAATCGCTGGTTAATGGTGGCGGCGGTAACAGTTTTGGTTGGGATCGTCACCTCGACCGGGTCACGCAGATATTTCTGGGCGATGGCGCGGATATCGGCGGGCATGGTCGCGGAAAAGAGGGCGATCTGGCGTCCGTCAGGTGTCTGTTCGAGTATCCACTCGACATCGCCGATAAAACCCATCCGCAACATCTCGTCGCCTTCATCGAGCACCAAGCAGCGCAGGGCCGACAGATCAAGGCTGCCATGGCGGATATGATCCATGATCCGCCCGGGCGTGCCGACGACGACCTGAGCGCCCTGGCTGAGCTGACGAAATTGTCCAGCATATTCCTGCCCGCCGAAGATTGCCGCCACCTGCAGACGCGGCAGGTACTTGCCATACAGACGGAAGGATTCGGCCACCTGCAAGGCCAGTTCGCGGGTCGGGGCCAGAACCAGAGCTTGCGGTGGCACACGACCGCCGTAATCCAGGCGTTCCAAGAGCGGCAGGGCAAAAGCCGCCGTTTTGCCAGTACCGGTCTGAGCTTGGCCAATGACGTCGCGGCCGGTCAGAAGATGCGGCATGATCGCCGTCTGTACGGGAGTCGGCGCTTCGTAACCGGCGTCGGCAATGGCCTTGGTCAGAGGTTCTGAAAAAGCGCAATCAGCAAAGGACGGCGCGGCGGAAAAGTCATTGTCTGTTTGTTGCATAACTCACGGAAAGTGGCGATCGGCCACTAGCAAAAAGAATAATCGCGGTCCACGCTGGGAGCGCGAAATGTTCAAGGCGCATGGCGCCGGGTTTCCCGGCCCATGGCCAGGGGGAAAATAGGCTATGACAGCGCAAGGAAAACCCCGCCGGCCGGCAACGGAGGCGGGGTTCGTAAACTGGAGCCAGCAAACGGAATCGAACCGTTGGCCTGCGCTTTACGAGAGCGCCGCTCTACCGTCTGAGCTATGCTGGCCAAAACTGTAATACCATAGCAATCCCGCAGGAAAAATCAAGTCCATTAAAATCAAGCCCGTCCTCCATCTGTCTTCGCCTCCCGCCGGTGATGACAGCGGTCAATCGCAGTGGCACGCGCCGCAACAACCAGTAAGTTCCCAGCAATTTGGCAGCAACGACCATTACCAGCAAAATAGATTCTTACCAAGACAACGCCCGATTGCGGTTGGATAATGACCAACACGACCTTGGGCAATTCGCTTAAAAAACGACGGTTCGTGTCGTGGACAGCAAAAAGGAAGCCGAAGCGAGAAAAAACGAGGATGTAAGGGGATGAGGAAATAAAAACAATTGACACGAATGTAAAGAATTTGTAAAAATTCTGCAAAGAATCAGTAAGCAAAAGTCGCGGTCGCAAAATGTGGCACGTTTCTTAATCGGATAGCAGCCTGACGCGGTAATGTGTCATTTGTGGTACTCGGCGGCGTGTTGATTGTCTGTCTAGTTGCGGCAACCGGCAACGGTTTTCAATGAGGCAAAAATGGTTGACCTGCACTGCCATATCCTGCCTGGCCTCGACGATGGGGCGGCGGACGACGCCGGGACGCTGAAAATGGCCGAAGAATTACTGGCCGAAGGCGTCGATACGGTGGTGGCGACTCCGCATGTCAACGGTGTCTATACTTGTGACGCAGCAACAATTCAAGGCAAAGTCGGGCATTGCCAGGAACTCTTCGCCGATCACGGCTTGCCGTTGCGGCTTTTGCCGGGCGGTGAGATCGCCATGAACGGTGACACCCTTGCTCTCTGGCGGCGGGGAGCCTTACCGAGTCTGGGCGGCGTCCAGGCGTTGCTACTTGAATTGCCACCACATTTTCCCGCCGAAAGGGGACGTCGGCTGCTCGAAGAATGGTCGGCAATGGGGACGGTTGTTGTCATCGCCCATCCAGAACGCAACCCAGCTCTGATGCGTGATCCGAAACTGGTGGAAACGTTGCGCTACGCCGGGGCGCGCTTTCAGCTCACCGCCTCCAGTCTCGATGGCCAATTTGGCCTAGCAGTGCGGGATTTCGCCGAATCGCTGTTGCGGCGGCGGATGGTCGAATATGTGGCAAGCGATTTGCATCCGGGGCGTTCGGTCAGCTTGAAAAAGGCAAGCAAACGGATAAAAAAACTCTGCGGACAAGAAATGGCGGACAACCTGTTACAGCACAATCCCAACGCACTGTTGGCTGGTGAGACATGCCGGTTAGTCTGCTGAAGGGGTGAAAACAACGGAGGAAGCGCCATGACGAACCTAAGTAGCTGGAAAAAAATGTTTGCGACCCTGGCCTTGGGCGGCCTGATGCTAACCGCGCCGCAATTGGCCAATGCCGATATTGCCAGCGACATTGCCGCCGGGAAAAACGCCGCCGTGGTGGCCCAGGAGGCGGTACGGGGCGGCATGGCGCCAGTGCAGGCAGCAATTGAGGCGGATAAAGCCGCCCCACAATCGGCGGTGGAGGTGGCTGTGGTTGTGGCCGAAGAGAATCCGGCGGCAGCGGTGGAGATCGCAGGCGCTTTGGCCCAGGCGCAACCGGAACAATCGGTGGAAATCGTGCGGGCGGTGTCGGAGCTTTATCCTGACCGGGCGGCGGATGTCGTGGCGGCGGCAGCGAAACTCGTTTGCGGCGATGACCAACGCAAAAAGTATATGACCCAAAAGAAGGAAGATCTGCTGGATGTCTGCTCTTCCTTGTCCTCGGTCAATCTGGTGCCAGCCACGATCATCCATGAGAGTGTTGATGTCACCCCCGGTACAAACGGCAACGCCCTCCTGAGATCCGACAGGAACCGGGCCAGCGGCATCTAAATTACAAGTCCCGGTGGTATTGGCACGAGTAGCGGCAATAAAAAACGGAGGGGGATACATATGCGGCCTTGGACGGGTTAGAGAATTGCCGATTTTCGCCCATCTGCGCCCGCCATTACCTGCGGATAAATAAAGAAGGAGTCATCAAAGAGAAGAAAGCAGTTAAAGAGGGGAAAGTTATGGAGAGGAGAGATATTTATCAATCTATCGCTGCGGTCAGCGTCTTTGCCGCCGTTTTGGCGGCCACGAACGCCCGAGGCGAAGGTCATATTATAATTACGCCGCACATTGAGGTGTCGGTCGAGCACGATTCGAACTTCTTTCGTACTGAACACAACGCAGTGCCAGTCACCACCCGGGGAATCTCCCCTGGCATTCAGGGCATTTACACGACCGCGAAGACGAAAGTAACTGTCGACGGCACACTCGAGCGGCGTGATTATAGCGGTGACAACAGCCCATATTACGGTTCAATAAGCAGCTACAGCTACACCGGCGGCCAGGTGAGCCTTGATGCCACCAGTCATGTCACCAACCGCCTGACTGTCGGCGTCAAAGACGGACTGCGCGTCACCCGCGACCCGCAA
>JAIRRG010000226.1 GCA_031256095.1 Desulfobulbaceae bacterium | reverse complement strand
GTATGCTCATGGCCGCCAGTAAGGGTGATGGCCTGGCCGCGCCGGCGCGGCGGCATACCGCGAGGTGAATCATGCCCGATTTACGCCGCGCGCAATTTAGGAATGCGCGTCAGCACATCGCCCATTTTATCTTTGGTCATGATGGTGTCGTAATGAGCTTGCAGGTTGAGCCAAAGCTGGACGCTTGTGCCGAAAAAACGCGCCAGGCGAAGGGCCGTATCAACTGTAATGCCGCGCTTGCCATGGACAATTTCGTTGATTCGCCTGGGGGGCACGGCGATTGCCTTCGCCAAGGCGTACTGGCTGATAGCCAAAGGTTCGAGAAATTCATCCCGGAGAATTTCGCCAGGATGAATAGGGGCGGCGCGGCCCGCCGACAGGTCGGCAACGTCAGAAAAATCGATGGTGTCAAGGTCTTCCACACGGATGGTCATAGCGATCTCCTTTCAATGGTAATCGGCGATTTCAACATCGTAGGCGTTGCCGTCCTTAAAACCGAAGCAAATCCGCCATTGTTCGTTGATACGGATGCTCCATTGCCCCTTTCGGTCACCTTTGAGAGCTTCAAGACGATTTCCAGGCGGCTTACGCAAATCTTCGACGATTTCCGCGGCATTGAGCGCGGCAAGCTTTTTCCGCGCCAACCGCACCCACTGACCGCTAAATCGGCGGACACTCAACCCCTGAAAAAGGGCAGCGGTTTGTTTGTCGGCGAATGTTTTAATCATACGCGCATAATAACGCATACCGCTAATAACGTCGAACGTTATTTAGTCGTCCCCGAAGAGCGTTCTCAATGTACAGAAGCGGGTAAAGTTGTGCCTGGCGCTTGCCTGGTTTACTCCGCCTCACGGATGGCGGCGGCGATTAAGGCGGTGAAGTGGTCGGCAGGGCCCTGAAAAAGCCAGCCGAGGTGCCGACCACAGCCGCCGCAGAGGGCAAACCGCCACAGGTAGCCGGGAAACCAGGAAAATTCCGGGCTTGGCTGGCCGTGAAAGCGGCAGCCAGGCGTGTCGCGGAAGAGGCGGACGGTGAAGACCAGGCCGGCGGGATTGACGAAAGTATGCTCGTGACCGCCGGAAACGGTGATGGCCTGGTTCGGGTGGGTGATGGCATGGCCGCAGTGGGCGCAGCGCAGGGCCTGGTCGCGCTCGGCAAAATGTTTGGCCTGGTCTTGCCGGGCAAGTTGTGGCGATGGGCGCCAGTTGCCATCTTGGCGGGCCAGGCGTTTCAGCCAGCGGCGGCCAGCGCGGTAATGGCGGCGGCCTTCAGGCCGGGCCGCTTCGGTCGCCGTTGCCATAGTATGCCGTCAGCGCCGCCACCAGCCCCTCAATGGTGTACTGTTCCGGCTGGATGTTGACCGTCAGGCCATAGCTGGCGATGGTTTTGCCGGTGATTGGGCCAATGGCCGCGATGCCGACGCCATCCAGCAGTTTGGCCAGCTCTTCGTGGCTGGCGGCGCCGACCAGGTCAACAAAATTCTTCACCGTCGATGAGCTGGTGAAGGTGATAACGTCGATGCGGCTCGCTTCCAGATTGGCCAAAAGAGCGTCGCGGGCGCTGGGCGGCGGCATATTTTGATAGACCGGGACAACCATGACCTGGGCGCCGGCGCCGCGCAGGGTTTCCGGCAGAATTTCCCGGGCCACTTTGGCCCTGGCGATAAGGATATTACGACCGCCAACTCCGGTATCGAGCAGGGCTTCAGCCAGACCCTCGGCGGTGTACTCTTCTGGCACCAGATTGGCGCGCAGGCCATACTGGCGCAGCAGGTCGGCGGTGCTTTTGCCGATCACGGCAATCGACGGCCCCTTCAGGTCACGGGCGTCCAGCCCCTTGGCGAACAGGCGCTCGAAGAAATAGCGAACGCCGTTGAGTGAAGTGAAGACGATCCAGTGGTATTCATGGATCCGTTCCATCTCTTCATCGAGTAATTCATAGGATTCAACCGGCTCGACATGAATGGTCGGATACTCCAGGCATTCCGCTCCGGCTTCTTCCAGTTGCGCCACCAGTTCACTGGCCTGCTCGCGAGTGCGGGTGACGGCAATCCGTTTGCCGAAGAGCGGCCTCTTTTCAAACCAGTCGATTTTTTCGCGCAGGCCAACCACCTCGCCGACGATGATCAAGGCCGGCGGTTTGATGCCCGCCTCGCGCACCTTGTCACAAATATCGGCCAGGGTTCCGACCACGGTCCGCTGCTCCGGCGTTGAAGCCCAGCGCACCACGGCCACCGGCGTCGTGGCGGCGCGGCCATGTTTCAACAGATTTCCCTTGATGACCGGCAGATTCTTGATGCCCATATAGACGACCAAGGTGCCGCCGCAGGCGGCCAGGCTGGCCCAGTCGATATGCGAGCGTTCCTTGCCGGGGTCTTCATGGCCGGTGAGAAAGGACACCGAAGCCGTGTAATCGCGATGGGTGATCGGGATGCCGGCGTAGGTGGCGGCGGCGGTGGCCGAAGTGACGCCCGGCACCACCTCGAAGGCGATACCGGCGTCGTGGAGGGCCTCGGCTTCCTCGCCACCGCGCCCGAAAATGAACGGGTCGCCGCCCTTCAGCCGCACCACCATCTTGCCGCTCCGGGCGTGCTCAATCAGCAGTTGGTTGATTTCGTCCTGGGTGTGGGTATGCTCCAGGCCGCCGCGTTTGCCGGCATAGACCAGCTCGGCGCTGGCCGGGGCGTAGCGCAACAGATTTTTGCTGGCCAGATAATCGTAAATGAGTACCTCAGCGCGTTCGAGCAGATATTTGCCGCGCATGGTGATGAGGCCAGGATCGCCGGGACCGGCGCCAACCAGATAGACCTTGCCAGGCGTGGGAGGAGTGGGCGGAGAAAATTCTTCCATAATGGGCGTTGGTTGAAGGAATAAAAGGGGGCAAGAAAAAAGGCATCCCCTTGGTGGGGGATGCCTGGCGCCTCCGTGGAAAAAACGGCGAATTACAACTCCTTGAGGATGGCTTCGCTGACTTTTTCAATTGAGGCGGTGCCATCGACGGAGATCACCTTCGGGCCTTTGCCGCTTTTGAAGTAATTGACCGCGGCCATGGTCCCGGTTTTTGTGTCATAGTAGATGTTGTGGCGTTTGTCGATGGCGGCCTCGTCCTGATCGTCGGCGCGGGCCGACAGGGCGCCGCCGCAGACCCGGCACACCAGCTTGCCGTCTTTTTCCACCGGCTTGATGGCCGGGAAGGCGATGTGGTTCGGATGGTTGTTGTCGTTGGCGCACAGCCGGCGGCCCATGATCCGTTCCTTGGCGATCTGACGGTCGAGGACGATCTCAATGACGTAGGAGAGGGCCAGCCCTTCTTTTTTCAGGGTTTCGTCAAGTTTGACCGCTTGCTCTTTTGAACGCGGGAAGCCATCCAAAATCCAGCCGTTTTTGCAGTCGGGCTGGCTGAGACGGGCGATCATCATCGGGATGGTGATGTCGTCCGGCACCAGATCGCCGCGGTCGATATAGGCCTTGGCCTTTTTGCCCAGTTCGGTGCCGCCTTTAATGTGCTCGCGGAAAATGGCCCCGGATTCAATATGCGGCAGATTCAGTTTTTTCTGAATCAGCGCGCCCTGGGTTCCCTTGCCGCTGCCATTCGGCCCGAACATCAGAATGTTTTTGCCCATCGTTTTTCCTCCAGCCTGTAAATTGATCGAAATGGATAAAAAGGGCGCCAGCCAGCCCGGCTGACCTGCCCTCGGCACAAGCGATTATTATACCATTCTAAATAAAGACTTGAATAATTTTCTGTGTCATTGCGAGCGAAGCGAAGCAATCCATGTTGTGAGGAAAATTGAAAAAATGGATTGCTTCGTCACTGTGTTCCTCGCAATGACAGGAGCTACTATATAAGTTTTGATTTATAAATCGAATTAGCGCGCCACCGCGTATGAACCATTGGCCGCCGGGCGGCGCGCCATAAAAGCGACGGCCAGCCACGGAGTCGCAAAAAAAAAATTTTCTGACTATAGACGAAAAGGTCAGGGACAGCGAGGGAAAACTGCCGCCTTGGCTTATGGCGCCACGCTGTTTGCCACCCTGATGTGTCTTGGCAAAAGTCGGTGAAGCGGTGTTTCCGGCTAGGAAGACGGCTAACCGCGACGATGCTGACGTTGACGGCAAAGGCAAATTTTTGGTTAACGGGCCATATTCCCGTTGACGCCAGCGGTGATTTTCCCGATACTCGTAGAGAGTAGTCTTGGCGGTTGTGGGATGTTGCCGTCGGCAGGGTTTTCACCTTTTAATTTTCGATGGGAGGAAGAATGATGAACAAGTTGGTCGCGGAGTTTTTCGGCACCTTCTGGTTGGTGCTTGGCGGTTGCGGTAGCGCCGTTTTGGCCGCCGCTTTCCCGAATGTCGGCATTGGCCTGCTCGGCGTATCGCTGGCTTTCGGCCTGACGGTTCTGACCATGGCCTTTGCCATCGGCCACATTTCCGGCTGTCATCTCAACCCGGCGGTTTCCGTCGGTCTGTGGGCGGGTGGGCGTTTCTCCGCCAAAGACCTGCCTGGCTACGTCATTGCCCAGGTGCTGGGCGCTATGGCGGCGGCGGCGGTTTTGTTTGTCATCGCCAGCGGCAAACCGGGTTTCGATGCGGTTGCTTCGGGATTCGCCTGCAATGGCTTCGCCGAGCATTCGCCTGGCCATTACAGCATGGTGGCGGCCCTGGTCTGTGAAGTGGTTATGACCGCGATGTTTCTCATCGTTATTTTAGGCGCCACCGACAGCCGGGCGCCCAAGGGTTTCGCTCCGATCGCCATCGGCCTGTGCCTAACTTTGATCCATTTGGTCAGCATTCCCGTGACCAACACCTCGGTTAATCCGGCGCGGTCAACCGGCGTCGCCATTTTTGTCGGCGGCTGGGCGATTCAGCAGTTGTGGGCCTTCTGGCTGGCGCCGATTGTTGGCGCGGTCGTTGGCGCCGTGGTTTATCGCGTTATCGGTGGTGGCGAGAAATAGGCTTGTCCTCCCTTTTTGACATGTCATTGCCCGCCGCGTTAGTGGCGCGGCAATGACGGGTCAGAATTATTCCTCTTTTTCTTCTTTAAGCTGTTTTTCTTTTAAGCCCTGCCACCAGGCCAGCCGCTTGGCCACCTCCTTTTCAAAGCCATAGGCCGACGGCTGATAGTAGACCTTTTCTTCCATGCCGTCGGGGAAGCAGCGCTGGTAGCTGTAGCTATCCTGGCAGTTGTGGGCGTAGCGATAATCTTTGCCGTAGCCGAGTTCTTTCATGAGACGGGTCGGGGCGTTTCTGATGTGCAGCGGCACCTTGAGATGGCTGCCGCGGCGGGCATCATCTTTAGCTTGCAGATAGGCGGTGTAGCAGGCGTTGCTTTTCGGGGCGACGGCCAGATAGATCACCAGTTGGGTGAGGGCGGTGTTGGCCTCCGGCATACCGAGAAAATGGACGGCCTCTTTGACGGCCACGGCCTGCGCCAGCGCCTGCGGGTCGGCGAGGCCAATATCCTCGCTGGCGAAGCGCACCATGCGCCGGGCGATATAAAGCGGGTCCTCGCCGGCCTCAAGCATCCGCGCCAACCAGTAGATGGCCGCCTGCGGGTCGCTGCCACGCACCGATTTGTGCAGCGCCGAAATTAAATTGTAATGCTCCTCGCCGCCCTTGTCGTAAAACATCGACCGCTGGTTAATCGCCTCTTGCACCGCCTTGGCGTCAACCGCTTGGCCGTGGCCGGCATTGCGCGCCACCATTTCCACGAAGTTAAGGGCCCGCCGACCGTCACCGCCAGCCAGTTCGGCCAGCAGGCGCAGGGCGCTGTCATCAAGGGTCAACTCCTGGGCCAGCATCGGCAGGGCGCGGCCCATAACGGTGATGATGTCGCCGTCGGCGAGCGGCTCCAAGACAAAGACATGGCAGCGCGACAAGAGGGCCGGGATCACCTCGAACGACGGATTTTCCGTAGTCGCGCCCAACAGTATGATGGCGCCTGATTCAACATAGGGCAAGAAGGCGTCTTGCTGGGCAGTGTTGAAACGGTGAATTTCATCGACGAAGACCAGCGTCCGGCGGCCCTCGCTTAAAAGCAGGCGTCTTGCCTCTTCCATTAAACTTTTCACTTCGGTGATTTTGCTGAGGACGGCGCTCAGCGACACGAAGTGGTGTTTGGTCATTTTTTCGATCAGGCGGGCGATGGTGGTTTTGCCGGTGCCTGGCGGTCCCCACAGGATAAATGAGCTGTAGCTGTCCTGACTGATCATCGTGTGCAGCGTCGAACCGGGACGCAACAGCTTTTCCTGGCCGACAATATTTTCCAGCTGACTGGGGCGGACGCGCTCGGCCAAAGGCGTATCGGCTGGCCGAGGCGGCTGGCCGGGTGGATCGAAGAGGGAAGGGCGGGGCATGGTGGCGAGGGGGGAAGGGTGGCGCGCCCGGAGAGATTTGAACCCCCGACACCCAGGTTCGAAGCCTGGTGCTCTATCCACTGAGCTACGGGCGCGCGAACGTCGTTCCTGTTACCACGGATGTTCCTGGTGGTCAACATTGCCGACGCCAACGATAATCAGGCTTGTCGGGCTATTGTTCCTGAATTACCATAGCAATTTCATGACAATGCTTGCCTCCCGCAGCTCTCCCCGTCTACCCGGGAGGAAATCTATGCCGGTGTTGTCGAAAGCGCGGGAGCGGCCTCTGGCAGTCCGTGGGTGTAAGACCATCACCGGCGCCAGCATTGCCCATGGATCGTATATGCCAGTCAGCCAAGCCTGGCCGATAACATGGGCCAGGCGCGAAAAAATTTTACCTCTGGTGGGGCAGAAACTGTGAAACCGTCCAGCCAGCTGTCCAGTCAGTCATCCAGCCGCCTGGTTTTCATCAGTCCTTGGCTGATGGCCGCTGCCTGTTTGATTCTGGTGGCCCTTCTCGCCGTCTTCGCTTTCAGCAACTACCGGCGTGAGCTGCGTCTGCGCGATGAGACGCTGGAACTCAAAGGGCGTGGCCTGATGTCGGCGGTGCATACTGGGCTGCGCGTGTCGCTGTCGGCTGTGGCCGAGGACAAGGGCGAAGGCGGTGAAACCAGTCCGGCGCCGCCGCAATTTGTTGAGCGGATGCGCCAGGCGATCGACCAGCTGCAAAATGATGATGACGTGCGGGCCGTTTATCTCGTCGATGGCGATGGTCAGGTTCTTGCTGACGGCGAAGACGGCCAGCAAGGGCAACTGGAAGCCGACGACGGGCGCTTTGTCGCCAGCCTGGAACCGGGGCAGGTGGCCTTGCGGCGCGTAAAATCCGGGCCGCTCTCCGGTTTCTTCCTCGTTGCTCTCCGTTACCGCACTGGGCTGCGCCTGCCCTTTGCCGGCAACGGGCCGCCCTCCGGGCTATTCCCTTTTGGCCGTCACCGGCATATGGGCGAAAGCGCGGGCGGCGGCCATATGTCGCCGCGCTGGGCAGCCTGGCAGGAAGAATTGCGTCAGTTGGATGAGAAGCGGTTAAGCCTCGTCGTTATCCTGGATCCGCAGCGTTTCAACGCCGCCGTCCGCCGCCAGATGTGGCAAATATTCGCCTTGACCGCCAGTTTGCTGTTGGTTGGACTGGGCGGCTGGCTGTCGCTGATCGCCGTCCAGGGTTTGCGCGGCTCGCAGGAACGGCTGGGGCGGCTGGAACAGGAGTTGCGCCGCCATGAACGCCTGGCCGCTCTCGGCAAAATGGCCGCTGGCGTCGCCCATGAGTTGCGCAATCCCCTCAGTTCGATTAAAGGTCTGGCCCTGATTTTGAAAGAAAAGCTTCCGGAAGATTCCCGCGAAGATGGCGCGGCGGATCTATTGATTCAGGAGGTGGGGCGGCTGAACCGCGCCATCGGTGATCTGTTGGCCTACGCCAGGCCGCCGCGGCTGGAGAAGACGAGGATGTCCTTAAATGGGGCGGCGCGGCACGCGGTGGAACTGATGCGCCCGGATGCCGCCGCCATCGGGGTGGCGCTGGAGTTTTCCGCGACGGTCGAGGCCGTGGTCGATGCCGATGCGGATAAATTGAGCCAGGTCCTCTTGAATCTTCTCATGAACGCCATGCAGGCGATGGACAAGGTGAAGGACGACGGGCGAATTGATGTTGCCGTGGCGGTGGAAGGGAAGCGGGCAAAACTGACGGTCGCCGACACCGGTTGCGGCATTGCCCCGGAAAACCTGCCGAAAATTTTCGACCCCTATTTCACGACCAAGAGCACCGGCACTGGCCTCGGTCTGGCCCTGTCGGTGCAAATCATCGAGGAACACGGCGGCGGTATCGTCGCCCATAGCGAGCCGGGGCGCGGTACACGCATGGAGTGTTTTTTGCCGCTCGCCGCTGAGGCGGGCAGAGGCGGTGCCTGATGATCGACGTGCTTCAGTTCATGGCCTCAACCGGTTTCGCGGTGTCGAAAAAGTCTTCGTCGAACTGACCATATCTTATTTGGTTTATAAGTCAAAACTTATATAGTATCCCCAGCCATTGCGAGGAACAGAGTGACGAAGTAATCCATTTTTCCAATTCGATACATAATATGGATTGCTTCGCCTTGCTCGCGATGACACAGAAAATTATTTAAGTTTCCATTTAGAAATATTATAAGCCATGAACGCACGCCTGCACACCGTTTATCAGAAAATTCATTTCATCGAGCGAGACATTGAGCTCCACAAGCAGATCCTCGCCACCATTCCCAGCGGCAACCGCGCCGATCTTGAAGAGACCATCAGCAAGATTGCCGGGATGAAGCGGCAACTGAGCGAGCTGAAGGAATCAATCGCCGTCATTGATCCGGAGGAATACCAGAGGCTGCAAAAACTTGACGGCGAAACCGCCCGCTTCAAAGAATTAGCTAGGCAAACGCCACTGCGGGAAATTTATACCCTTGACCAGTACCGTGTCTGCGCCCTGCGGCTGGCCGATGGTTCGGAAATTGATTGTCTCGTCGCGGCTCGGCGTCAGGACGATGGCTGGCTGGTGCTGACGCTGGCCGGGGAGTGTCGGCAATTGACGGCGGCGGAAGTGACCGGCCTGCGCAATCAGGCGGAAGCCTGAGGCAGGCCGGTCAATGGCTTGTTGGCGGCAAGGCCCGCCCGCGAGCGAAATCAGGCGACCTTGGTGAAAATTTTCGCCAAAGCGCCGCACAGCGGGCACTTCTCCGGCGCTTTGCCGATCTCGATGTAACCGCAGACCGGGCAGAGATAAAATTCACTGACATCCAAATCGGCGCCTTTCTTGGCCGCTTCCAGCGCCTTGGTGTAGAGCTTGGCGTGCACTTCCTCGGAGCCGAGGGCGAATTTGAACATCGTTTTCGCCTTGTTACCCTCCGCCACCGCCTGATTGAGCATCGGCGGATACATCTTCGTGTATTCGTGAGTCTCGCCGGCAATTGCCGCCTGCAGGTTGTCGATAGTGGCCGCCAGCATATCCATGGCCTTCAGGTGGCCTTCGGCGTGGACGCGCTCGGCTTCGGCGGTGGTGTAGAACAGCTTGGCGATATTGGCGAATCCTTCTTTTTCCGCCTTTTTGCCGAACGCCATATATTTCTGATAGGCTTGGCTTTCGCCGGCAAAGGCTTCGCGCAGATTGTCGAGAGTGGTGGGCATGGTGGTTCCTCCATAAAATAAGGTTGAGGTGATGGTGAAAGGCAAAGATCGCCACGGACGTTATCAGTGCTTCATGAACTGGTCGCCAATATAATAATACCCGAATCGAAAAGAGAAATGGTAATAAATCTCATTTTTCT
>JAIRRG010000215.1 GCA_031256095.1 Desulfobulbaceae bacterium | reverse complement strand
TGTCATCGGCCCAACCGAACATCTGATTCATGACACCGGTGTTCGCGAAGAGATTTGTAATCGCCCTGACATGAGAATATCCTTTAACGTTATTGAACAGGATCGGCAGACTGCCTTCCAAATGCTTCTGGACTCCAGTTATCTCAAGGTCCGGATTCACTGCCGCGTCGGTTTCAAGCAACAATCCTTTTGACCGTAACCACTCCACCATTACGGACAAATCGTTCAGTGCCTTAACATTTTTGCTCATCTTTTCACCTTTCTGGAATTTGATAGGGGGATTATACTTCGGTCAAAGGTTCGGCAGACCATATTGCTTTATAAGCAATAAAGATGCCATGCATTAAACAAATTGAAAATACTGGATGTATATGCAGTATCTTTACGAATTGCCTTACTATGGGGCGGGAGGGGCCGTCCCATTTGCTGGTATCCGGCAAATAGAACAGAAATGAGGAAGTTCAATGCCAATTGATGAAAACGAATTTTTCAAAACCTCTACCTTGAAAATCTGCGGCGATCTTGATCTGAAGGAAGCGCTCTGCGACTGCCTGCTTTATGTCCGCCAATTCATTCCGGACGCACTGCATATGAGTATTCATCTCTATCATTGGGATGAAGGAATAGTGGAAACCGTGGTGCACACCAACCGCCCCGTGTGCCCGGGCGAGCCAATAAAGACCATCATCAGCCAACAAGGGAGAGAATTGGTGGCGCGGCAGCGGTCGCTGCGAATCCGCCGCTTTGACCGGTATGAGAATTACGAGGTAGGACGAAAGGTCGCTGCCCAATTAGGCCTTCTCGACCTCGCCGTGGTTATTTTCGACCTGGTTCTCAACAAGACCATGCTTGGCGCCTGGACTATCGAGAGTGCCAAGCCCCTGACTGACGATCATGTCCATCTCCTGAGCCTCTTGGTCAAACCCTGCGCCATCGCGGTGACTAACAGTATGCGTTATCGTGAGTTACGGCGCTTACAGGAACTCATTACCGACGATAACCGTTATCTGCAGGAGGAACTGCGCAAAGTCTCCGGCGAGGAGATTGTCGGCGCTGACCGAGGCTTGCGGGAGGTGATGTCCCAGGTGTATCAGGTGGCGTCGCTCGACACGCCGGTTTTAGTTTTCGGCGAAACCGGCACCGGCAAGGAAGTGGTCGCCAGCGCCGTGCACCGCCTGTCGCCGCGGCGCAATGGGCCATTCATCAAAGTCAACTGCGGCGCCATCCCGGCGACGCTTTTGGACAGCGAACTGTTCGGCTATGAAAAAGGCGCCTTTACCGGCGCAATGACGAGAAAAAAAGGCAGGATCGAACGGGCGCAGGGCGGCACCTTGTTCCTTGATGAAATCGGCGAGCTATCGGCGGAAGCGCAGGTGCGGCTGTTGCGGGTACTGCAAGAGAAGGAATTCGACCGGGTCGGCGGCGGCGAGACGATAAAGGCGGATGTGCGGATCATCGCCGCGACTCACCGGGACTTGGCCCAGATGATGCGGGAACAGCGGTTTCGCGCCGACCTGTTCTTCCGCCTGCAGATATTTCCCATCACTCTGCCGCCGTTAAGAGAGCGTAAAGAGGATATTCCCGATCTGGTTACGTATTTCATCTCGAAAAAGGCTGAAGAAATGAAACGGCGGCGCATTCCTACTCCGACAGAGGACGCTATGAACCGCCTCTTGCGTTACGACTGGCCTGGCAATATCCGTGAGCTCGAAAACACCGTCGAGCGGTCGATGATTCTCGATACCGGCGACCAGATTTTCTTTTGGGTAATTGGCGCCTTGAAGCAAGAGAAGGCGATGGAGCGGCGGGCGGAAGACGGTGAAAACGGCAAGGAAGAACCGGCGCCTAGAGAATTGGCGCTCGACGAGGTGAACAAAAACTATATTCGCAAAATCCTCGACCAATGCCATGGTCGTATCGAAGGAGAAAAGGGCGCGGCCAGGCTGATGAATATCAATCCTTCGACCTTGCGGAAAAAAATGCGGAAACTCGGCATCGCCCGAAAGACAGCGTGAAATGATGTTTTTAGCCTTACGCCACCCGTAACTTGGACTAGATGGGGAGCATAAACATTTTCGCTGCCGTCTCATGCTCGCGCCGCCACAAGGGCGGGACGGCGTGGACGGGCATGGCGGACACCAGGGCCAAGGCGCCAACCGTGGCGGCGATGGCAATGCGTGCCGCTTTCATTCGATTTTCATTCATGCTCTCTCCTCGTTTGGTTTGGTAATAAACTCCTGGTCTCATTTCCGACCTGATGCTGATGGTGAGCCAGGACGCTGTTTAGCTCTGTTTAGAAGATATATTTTTCCGCTTGCAGTGTCGCCTCGGCCAGCAACCGCTTGGCCGCTAGCAGGCCGCCTGTGGCCAGCGGCGTTTTGGCGGCAATGACTGGCAGTAAATCTTCATTTTCCAGGAAACCGGCGCAGCGCTCGGCGGAGGCCAGGAAGCGCTGCCGGTCGGCGAAAGCGCAGAGCAGTGCCACCGCCCGGTACTGTTCGTCCTTAACGGCGCTGGCTTTTTGGCAGGCTTTGGCGGCTCGCAGCATGGCGCTTTCCAGGGCGAACACCTGGATGACCATATCGGCAAAGGCCAAGAGGATTTCCTGCGCTTTCGCCAGTTGGCCGCCGCAACGCTGCCTGGCCCGCTCGCCAAGAAGCAGGCAGCAGGCCTTCATGCCGGCCAAGAGTTGCCGCTGCCCGCTCCAGGAACTTGCCCAAGTCACAGAGGCAGCAACCGAAGGTGGTGTGGCCTCTGGGCGCAGTAAACGGGTGGCGACCAGCAGGCGGTTAATTTCGTTGGTGCCTTCATAAATCCGCTGCACCCGCTCGTCACGATACATCTGCTCGATGGCATGGCCGGCGATATAGCCATAACCGCCATGAACTTGCAGCATTTCGCTGATCACTTGGGCCGCCGCCTCGCTGCAAAAGACCTTGACCACAGCGCACTCGGCGGCAAACTCTTCTATCCCTTTCTGATAAAGGGCGTAATAATCAGCTGCCTTGCTATCGAGTTCCGAGAGTTTACCATCGATCAGCCCAGCCAGCCGGTATACCGCCGATTCGGCGGCAAAGGTCAGGGCGGTGGCGTCGGCAAGTTTCTCCTGGATGGCGCCGAAACCGCCAATCGGCATCCCGAACTGCTTGCGCTCGTTGGCATAGCGGCTGCCTTCGGCCAGGGCGAACTTGGCCTGACCGACGCAAAGCGCCCCTAGCTTGAAGCGGCCGACATTCAAAACGTTGAAGGCTATTTTGTGGCCCTTGCCGATTTCGCCAAGAATATTCTCCTTCGGCACCGGCGCCGCCTCAAAAATCACCTGTCGCGTCGAGGAGCCGTGCATGCCCATCTTTTTTTCCTCGGGGCCCAACGACAGGCCAGGCGTGCCGCGTTCGACGAGGAAGGCGGTGAAGTGTTTTTTATCGACCTTGGCGAAAACGGTGAACAAATCGGCAAAACCGGAGTTGGTAATGAATTGTTTGGTGCCGGTGAGGAGGTAATGGCTGCCGTCCTCGCTCAGGGTGGCCACCGTCCGCGCCCCCAGGGCGTCGGAGCCGGAACCGGGTTCGGTCAGGCAGTAGGAGCCGATGATTTCGGCTTCCATCAATTTCCTCAGATAACGGCCTTTCTGCTGCGGCGTGCCATAGTAAATGAGAGGCAGCATGCCGATGCCGGTGTGGGCCATATAGGTCAGGCCAAAATTGCGCGACCAGGCCAGTTTTTCGGTGACCAGCATACTGGCGGCCTTGTCGAGATTGAGGCCGCCGTACTCTTCCGGCGCGTCGATCATCATCAGACCAAGCCCGGCGCACTGTCTGAGCTTCTCTAGCAGCAAATCAAAGTCCTTTTCCTCGAGCCGATCATTGATCGGCCCAATTTCCTCAAGCGCGAAACGCTCGGTGGTTCGCGCCATTTCCCGGTGTTCGTCGGTAAAATCTTCCGGTGTGAAAATATCTTGGATATCCGTTTCTTCTAGTATAAAGCCGCCGCCGCGCGCCATCGTCTTCTCCTTGTCTGATCGCTTCATTGAAAAATGCCCTGGTACTGTTCCCGCATCATTCTTTTCAAAATTTTGCCGGAGGGGGTTTTCGTCAATTCATCGACAAAGACGATTTTCTTCGGCGACTCGAAACCGGCCAGATGCTTGCGGCAATGTTCCAACAATTCGTCTTCGGTGGCGGTAAAGCCGGTTTTCACCTTGACCACGGCCACCACCGCCTCAACCCAGCGCGGATGATCGACGCCGACCACCG
>JAIRRG010000194.1 GCA_031256095.1 Desulfobulbaceae bacterium | reverse complement strand
AGCGCCGAGCTTTCGATAAGCGACGGGAAGGCGGCAAGCGTCTGTAACAATTGCATCTCTTCCGCTTCCGTCAAGAGGGCAAGCGTCTCTGGATCCTCGGCCGGGCTGAGACCAGCTTTTTCCGCCTGGGCGACCACGGAACAGAGCCGGGCATGGGCATATTGGACATAATAAACAGGATTTTCCTGGCTCTGCCGCGTCGCCAGATCGAGGTCAAACTCCATTTGGCTATCAGCGCGGCGCATCATGAAGAAGAAACGCACGGCATCGGCGCCAACAATATCGAGTAGCTCATCGACGGTGACAAAATTGGCTTTGCGCGTGCTCATCTTCACCTGTTTGCCTTCACGGGTCAAGGTGACAAACTGATGCAGGACAACGGTAACTTTTTTTTCGTCATAACCGAGGGCACGGACACCGGCCAGGACATCCGGCACGGTGGCAATGTGATCGGAACCGAAGATATTGACCAGCCAGTCGAAATTACGGCGGAATTTTTCACGATGGTAGGCTATGTCTGGCAAACGGTAGGTCGGTTCACCGCTCGATTTGACGATAACCCGGTCTTGTTCCAGCCCGAGGGCTGTCGTCTTAAACCAGACCGCGCCGTCCTGTTCATAAACAAATCCTTTTTCTCTTAAAATATCAATAACTTCTGTGATATAGCCCTTATCATAGAGGGAACGCTCGTTGTAGTATTCATCGAAATGAATATCCATGCGATTGAGCGTTTTTGCGATGTCGGCAAAGATGAACTCCTCAGCCCGTTTCTGAAAAGGCGTGACTTCGGCACAATCTTTCAGTTTGTCACCCTCTTCGTCGATCAGTTTCCCGGCAATTTCATGTATGTATTCACCCTGGTAGCCATCCTCAGGAAAATGAAAGGGCAGGCCCAGGCTTTCCAGATAGCGGGCGCGGGTTGATTCGCCCAAGACCCGCATCTGGCGTCCGGCGTTATTGTAGTAGTATTCGCGATGGACCCGATGGCCGGTGGCGGTGAGCAAGCGGGCAATGGCGTCGCCCAAAATGGCCTGGCGGCCATGGCCGATGCTCAGCGGCCCGGTCGGATTGGCGCTGACAAATTCCACCATCACCCTGCGGCCAGCGCCACTGTCGCTGCGGCCAAAAGTAGGGCCAGCCGCCAGGATTTCCGGGATCAAGCCACGCCAGACTTCGGGTGCCACGAACATGTTGACAAAGCCTGGCCCGGCCACCTCGACGCGCTGCAACAGGCCGCTTTCTCCGGCCAACATTGCCGCCAGCAAGGCCGCCAGCTCGCGGGGATTTTTCTTGTCGACGCCAGCCGCCACCATGGCCAGATTGGTCGAGAAATCGCCCTGTCCCTGACGTTTTGGCAACTCGACCGTATACTTGCCGACGCTGGCGGCAGACCAATGGCCAGCCGCCACCCCTTTGTCAAAGCAGGCGTCGACCGCCGCTTTTATCCGTGCGCGAATCATTTAGGACAGCATCTCCCGTTGATTATTGTTGCCGATCATACAGAGCAATTCATAGCTAATGGTTCCGGCTTGGGCCGCCAGTTCGTCGGCGCTCACCCATTCATTTCCCTGACGGCCAATAAGCACCACTTCGTCGCCAGTTGATACCTCGGCGATGCCGGTGACATCGGCCATGCACAGGTTCATGCAGATGCGGCCAACGATCGGGGCGCGGCGGCCGGAAATCAAAACGCTGGCCTTATTTGACAGCGCCCGCTGATAGCCATCCTCATAACCAACCGGCAGGACGGCGAGGCGGCTGGGCCGGGTCGTGACAAAGGTATGACCATAACTGACGCCACGGCCAGCCGGTACATCTTTCACCTGGAGAACGCGGCTGACAAAACGCATCGCCGGTTGCAAGGCGGCGCCGCCGATCACGGCGTGGCCGGGGGCACAACCGTACAAGGCGATGCCGCTGCGGGCCATGTCGCCATGGGCCATCGGCAGGTTGAAAATAGCGCCGGAATTGGCCAGGTGACAGCGCGGTGACAGCTGCGGCATGGTGGTCCGCGCCTCGGCCAAAGCGGCCCTTACTTGGGCGAAGTTGTCGCAAACTTGCCGGTTGCTTGGCTTTTCCGGACTGTCGGCCTCGGGAAAATGGGCGAAAAGACCAGCCACCTCGATTCCTGGCAACTGGCCGATGGCCTGGACGAAGGTCAAAGTATCCTCCGGCCTGATGCCTAGTCTCGTCATACCGCAATCGACCTTGATATGCACCGGCACCCGGCGGCCACAGCTTTGCCCAGCCGCTGACAGCAACCGGGCGCTGTCGACGAAAAAAACCGCCGCGCTCAGGCTGTGGCGCGGGAAATACTCTTCCTGGCCCGGCCACAGGCCATCCATGACGACAATCTCGCCGTCAATGCCGGCCTCACGCAAACGCACCGCCTCCAGCAATTCGGCGACGCCGAAATGACGGCAACCGGCGGCGGCGAAGGCCGTGGCGGCGTCCGCCATACCATGGCCATAGCCATCAGCCTTGACCATGGCCAAAAGCGGAGTATCGGGCGGCAAGAGCGAACGCACCAAGCGATAGTTGGCCTTCAGCGCGCCAGCGCTTACCCACACCCGGTTGACCGAATCCGGCAAAGCGTTCATGGAAATCCGTCGGCGCAAAAACGACAAGCCCATCCCCAGAAGGAGATGGGCTTGTCAATGTTGTTAGCGGACTGAACCAAAGCGGCAACGACCGTCTGAATCAAACCTCGGTGACGGTAATGGCGCTTTCCGGGCAGACCTCGACACAGGTTTCGCAGCCCAGGCATTCATCCATTTCCACCGGCTCGGCTTTGCCATCGACCATTTCAAAAACCTGGCTCGGGCACGCGCCTACACATTCCTCATCGCCAACACATTTGTCTTTGTCAACTTCTACCTGCCACATGACACGCCTCCATAAAAAGATTTAGAAAAAAATCCCAGTATTTTTCATACGAAACCGCGCACTCCAAATACCGTCGCGACCACATTCGCAGATTATCGACCCTGTATCCCAACGACAATAGCCTGTCAAGGGAAAATCAAAGCCAAACAAGCGGCCTCATTACAATCGGCACGCCTTATTTGCCGCCGAAATGGAACCAGGCCGACCGTACCGTATTCTTCATCAACATGGTGATCGTCATCGGGCCGACGCCACCGGGAACCGGGGTAATCTTGCCGGCGATTTCCTTGGCCTTGTCATAATCGACATCGCCTTTGAGGATGGCCTTGCCCTTGTCGGTCATGCCGACACGGTTGACGCCGACATCAATAACTGTGGCCCCGGGTTTGATCCATTCCGGCTTGACCAGATCAGGCACACCGGCGGCGACAATGAGAATGTCGGCCCGTTTGCAATGCGAGGCCAGATCTTTGGTGCGGGTATGGACGATAGTGACGGTGCTGTTTGCCCCCGGTCCTTTTTGGGCCATCATGACGGCAATCGGCTTGCCGACGATATTCGAGCGGCCAACCACCACCACTTCGGCGCCGGAGGTTTCAGTGCCGGAACGGACAATTAGTTCCTGGATGCCAGCGGGCGTACAGGGCGGATACAGGACTTCGCTACCGCCAATCATCAGACGCCCGACATTGACCGGGTGAAAACCATCAACGTCCTTGTTGGGATTAATGGCATTCAAGACCTTCTTCTCATCAATATGTTTCGGCAGCGGCAACTGCACGAGAATGCCGTGAATCTTCGGGTCCTTGTTGTATTTCTCGATCAAGGCTAAAAGATTGGCCTCGGCGATGTCCGCCGGCTGATTGTCCTGGACTTCATAAAAACCCAAGCTCTCGGCGGTGCGGATTTTCAGGGTGACGTAACTAATGGAAGCGGGATTTTCACCGACCAAAATTGTGACCAAGCCCGGCACCTTGCCGTATTTGGTCTGCATCTGTTTGACTTCATCTTTCAGCTCGGCAAGGATGGTTTCGCGGATTTGAGTTCCGCTGATAATTTCCGCTGTCATGGATTCCTCTCCTGGGAAAAGGGGGCGGATTTTGCCGCCGCCCAAAATAAAAACAGCCTCGCCCCGACCAGGACGAGGCCGTCTTCAATCAGAATACGCCCTGTACCTTGCCGGTGTTGACGTCGACATCAACACGGCGGAAAGCCGGGTTGGAGCTGGTGCCCGGCATCAGCGTGATGGCGCCGGCCACCGGGACAATGAAGCCCGCGCCGCCATAGGTCAGTACCTCGCGGACAAACAGCCGCCAGCCTTTCGGCACGCCCTTCAGGTTGGGGTTATCGGACAGCGACAGGTGGGTCTTGACCATGCATATGCCCATCTTGGCCATGACCGGATCTTTCTGCAGACGCTCGATGGCGGCATCGGCGGCAGCGGAATAGTCAACCCCATCGGCGCCGTAAACCGTGGTGGCGATTTTCTCGATGCGGGTCTTGATCGGGTCAGTGAGCTCATAGAGGAATTTGAAATTGGTTTTTTCCTCGCAGGCGGCGATGACCGTCTCAGCGAATTCGATGGCGCCATCGCCGCCCTTCTCCCAATGTTTGGAAACCGCGACTCTGGCCCCAACGGCTTCCGCCCGCTCCTTGACTTTGGCGATTTCCGCCGGGGTATCGGTGTAGAAAGCGTTGATGCAGACAACCGGGCTGATGCCGGCTTTGCGCACGGTGTTGATATGATGGATCAGGTTGTCGCAGCCCTTGTCGACCTGGGCGACGTTCTCTTCGTTGTACTCTTTCGGCATCGGCTTGCCAGGTACCGGCACCGGCGCGCCGCCGTGGCACTTGAGGGCGCGGATGGTGGCGACGACAACGGCGCAGTCGGGAACCAACTTGCTGTAACGGCATTTGAGGTTCCAAAATTTCTCGAAACCGATATCGGCGGCGAAGCCAGACTCGGTGACATGATAATCGGACAGTTTCAGGCCGATCTGGTCGGCAATGATCGAGCTCTGGCCGATGGCGATGTTGGCGAACGGCCCGGCGTGAACGATGACCGGCTGGCCCTCAATGCTTTGTATCAGGCTCGGTTTTAAGGCTTCAACCATCCAGGCGGTCATGGCGCCGGCCACCTGCAAGTCCTCAGTTGTGACCGGTTTGCCCTTTTTCGTGTAAGCGACGACAATCTTGCCCATACGCTCGCGCATATCCTTGAGGCTGGTGGCAATCGCCAGGATGGCCATGACTTCCGAGGAAACGGCAATACCGAACTTCGATTTCATCATGAAACCGTCACTTTTGCCGTTGACGCCGTCGATGCCAATAATGATGTTGCGCAGGGCCTGGCAAGTGAAGTCCATGATGAAGCCCATCTCGACCCTGGTCGGGTCGATATCGATGCGTTTCATGCCGGACAGACGCTCAAGCTGCTCGTCGTCATAGTTGCGTTCATGCTGCAACCGGGAGGTCAGGGCGACCATTGCCAGGTTGTGGGCGTTCATGATGGCGTTAATATCGCCGGTAAAGCCGAGCGAGAACGGGGTCAGCGGGATGCACTGGGCCAAACCACCGCCGGCGGCGGAGCCTTTGATGTTCATGGTCGGGCCGCCGGACGGCTGGCGGATGGCGGCGCTAACCCGTTTGCCGAGTTTGCCCAGGCCCTCAACCAGACCCATGGTCGAGGTCGATTTGCCCTCGCCAAGCGGCGTCGGGGTAATGGCGGTAACATCAATATATTTGCCATTCGGTTTGTCTTTCAGACGGGCAAGAACCTTCTGAAAGTCGATCTTGGCAATATAGTGCCCCTGGGGCAGCAACTCTTCCTCGGTCAGACCCAGCTTCTCACCGATCTTCTTGATAGCGAGCATCCGGGTTTCCGCTTCTTCGGCAATCTCCCAATCTTTGTGTTTTGTCGGATCCAGTACCATGGCAGCGCTCCTTCTTGTTGAGAGTTTCAAATTCGACGGCACTCCGCCATCTTAACGAAGCGTCATCATATTGGACATCCCTTGCGAAAAGGGTATCATCGGCAAAAGAGTCAGCGGCAGACTGGCGGGGCAAGCTACACGAACAAATCTTGTTCCCGCAAGTGTTTTCTGCGAAATTTCTTGCCGCGCCGTCTCTTTTTTTATGGTGGCCTATCCTCACACGAAAAATGACGGTAGTTTCACGTGACGGCGGTCATTCGGCCCGGAAATAGAATATCACTTGATAGTTAGGAAAGCGGTGGTATAAAGAGAGCGGGCAAACGGCCTTGGGCGGGACAGAAAACTGCCCCAGAAAACGCGTACCGGCCTAAAGAGGGGGAAGGACGATAACACGTTTTCTGGTGACAGTCTGGGGAAAGCTTACTGCAACATTTATCCGGTTTTGTCAACCTTTGTCGGACGCCGTCTGAGAAAATATGGCAAATCATTACTGAAAAAAGAAAATATGAGCGCTTTTTCCATCCTGCTCGCCTCGCCACGCGGCTTCTGCGCCGGGGTAGTGCGGGCGATCGCCACCGTCCGGCTCTGCCTGCAAGAACATGGCGCCCCGGCCTTCGTCCTGCACGAAATCGTCCACAACCGCCATGTCCTGCGCGAGCTGGAATCCCTGGGCGCGGTCTTCGTTGGCTCGCTTGCCGACATCCCGGCCGGCGGTATCTGTATCTTCAGCGCCCATGGCGTGCCGAAGAGCACAGAAATGCAGGCGAAAAAGCTGGGGTTGCGCACTATCGACGCCACCTGCCCCTTGGTGGCCAGCGTCCATAAAATAGTCGAAAAATACCACGGCGAAGGCTACGACATCATCATCATCGGCCACCGCCACCACCCAGAGGTGGAGGGGGCGGCGGGCCGCGTCGAAAACCGCGTCCATGTGGTCGCGAGTGAGGATGAGGCGGAAAATGTCATGGTCGAGAACCCCGGCAAGGTCGCCTGCGTCACGCAGACGACCCTAAGCCATGAAGAAATTTCCGGCATTCGCGAAATTCTCCGCCGCCGTTTCCCACACTTGCGCGGCCAAGAGTCAAATATCTGTTTTGCCACGGGAAATCGTCAAAACTCGGTTCGACTCCTGGCGCGGCAATGCGATTCTATCTATGTCGTCGGCTCGAAAAACAGCTCGAATTCCAACAGGCTCAAAGAAGTGGCAAAAAATTCCGGAATTCAGGCATTTTTGATCGACGATTACCACGACATCGACCTGGGCCAGCTCGCGGGCGTGACGCGGGTGGGGATCACGGCCGGCGCGTCGGCGCCGGAACGCCTGGTCGAGGACGTGGTGCGTTTTCTCCAGGCACATGGTGGCGGCGAGGCCCGCGGCATAGAGGGCGTCGAAGAAAAGATCCGTTTCCAGCCGGCCCGGCTGGAAGGGCCGGGCCGTGTTTGTTGACCAACGGGGGTATTTTTGCCCGGCACGGACTTATCTCTTATATCCCTTGCCGGTAAAACTTTTTGAAAATTACGACAAAGAGTATGGCCACCAACATAACGCTGGCATAGTTGACAACGGCCAGAACAGGAGCCGGATAGTAGCTGCCATAGACGTTCGTTCCCAAGACCTGGGAACCGACGAACGCTCAGACCATCGACCATTGGGGGGCGGCAAAGTCGCTTTTAAGGAAATCGTTCCGGATGTAGTCCCAGAGCAGATAAAGACAAAAGGCGCTCCAAAAGATGGCAATGACATACGGTATGACAAAGGTGGCAAACAACAAGCCCGCCATGTCAATGTGAAAATGAGCCTGCACATAAAACGCCAGCCTGTGCATGCTGAAGCCGTAAAGGCACGATATGGGCACAATCAGAAAATAGGCGGGAAGAAAATTTTTCCCGGGCAAAACTTCCGCCCTCATTTGCAGGAAGACGAGATAAGCAAGTTTGGCGACCAGTAATAAAGAGCCAAAAATCACGGTAAAAAACGCCCCAAACGCCGCTATGGCGGCTATATCCCCGTTTTCCGACATCGCGGCCACGCCTGTCCCTATCAGGCTGACAAGGCCAAAAGAAAAAGCGTCGAGAAGCCAGACAAAATGCAATTTTGTCATGTCAGTGGGCTGGGTCAGCCACTTTTTCAGGATTTTGAACTCATGGCTGAAAAGGCCCAGCCACAACAACGCGAAAAAGAGCAGGCCAGGAAGCATCATGGCCTGGATGTTGGAAGATAGGGCCGGGATAAAAAAGGCCACTGGCGCCAACACCACCAAACCCGTCATGGCCAGCGACGCGTAAGGCACACAACCGGCGACGACAACGGTGGGGGCCTCGGCCATGAATTTTCCATACCCTTCTTTGTTGCCGCGCCATTTGCACCACTGCCACAGATAAAGCGGAATTGGCGCAATGGTCAAAAGTGAAAAGATCAGCATCAACGCGACAAGAATCCAATTCAGACAGAGTTGTGCGGTCGTAAATTTTGCCAACAGCATATCATGGAGCGTAACCATACCGTGCACATTCGGCACGGCAAATTCCAAGTAGTTAAAGGCCATGAGCGCTATGCCACCTGTCGCCAGCGGCATCTGAAACTTCAGAGGGTTAAATTGCATTGATTCCTCCTGGTCAATATTGTTGGCGAATGAGTATCGTGTTGATGATATTGGGATGTTCTCAACCTTCTTTTCAATTCATGGCGTTGCGTACGGCTGTATGAGCCGAAAGATTGCCCTCATATTCTATGCAATCGCTGGATGTTCTGTATATACTCCCGGCCTGCGTTTTGTTCAAAACAAATTGGTCCGCGCCAGGAACTCCGGTGCACTCATATTTGAATAAGGATTCCAGCGACCGGAAAAGAAGATTTTCATCTCAGCGCCACTGTAATTTTCTCCATCGCTTTTTTAACGTTTTGCGGGCTGTTGAAGGCCGAGATGCGGACATAGCCCTGGCCGCAGCGGCCAAAACCGGCGCCTGGCGTACAGACCACCCCGGCTTTATGCAAGAGCATGTCAAAAAATTTCCAGGAATCCTCACGGCATTCGACCCAGATATAGGGCGAGTTGTCGCCGCCAATTGAAGAGTAGCCCAAATCGGTCATGGTTTTACGGACGATGGCGGCGTTTTTCAGGTAATAATCAATCAGCTCGCGCACCTGCCGCTTGCCTTCCGGGCTGTAGACGGCTTCGGCGGCCCGTTGCACCGGATAGGAGACGCCATTAAATTTGGTGGTATGGCGGCGGTTCCACATGGCGTGCAACGATTGCCGGTTGCCAGCCCGGTCGTAGGCCAGGCAGCTTTTCGGTACGACGGTGTAGGCGCAACGGGTACCCGTGAAGCCAGCGGTTTTTGAGAAGCTGCGAAATTCTATCGCCACTTCCCTAGCACCTGGAATATGATAGATGGAATGGGGCAGGCTGTCGTTGCGGATAAAGGCTTCGTAGGCGGCGTCAAACAGAATCAAGGCTTTGTTTTCACGGGCATAATCCACCCAAAGCCGCAACTGCTCCTTCGTGATTGTCGAACCTGTTGGATTGTTGGGAAAACAGAGGTAAATCAAATCGATTTTGCCTGTCGGTAGGGCCGGAACGAAGCCATTTTCCTTGGTCGAATCAAGGTAGGTTATGCCCTGGTATCGGCCATCAACAAAAGCTCCGGTGCGCCCGGTCATGACGTTGGTGTCGAGGTAGACGGGATAGACCGGGTCGGGAATGGCGATGGTGATGTCCTGGGCGAACAGTTCCTGGATGTTGCCGGTGTCGCATTTGGCGCCGTCGCTGACGAAAATCTCATCCGGACTGACCTCGGCGCCATAGGCCTGAAAATCATTTTCGGCGATGGCCTGACGGAGAAAATCATAACCTTGTTCCGGGCCATAACCGCGAAAGCTGGCATCTTCCGCCATTTCATCGACCCCTTTATGGAAGGCGGCAATGCAGGCTTGGGGCAGCGCCCGTGTGACATCGCCGATACCAAGACGAATAATTTTCCGGTCAGGATGGGCCGTTTGGAATTGGGCAATCCGTTTGGCGATATCGGAAAAGAGATACGAGGCCTGTAACTTCAGGTAGTGCTCATTGATGGTTATCATGTCGTGTTCTGGGTAAAAATTTGTGGTACCTTCGCTGGACCATTCCGGCGGCTTACTCTGCGGCCAAGCGCCCGTCGCCAGGCATTTTATGAGAAAAAACTATCACTGAATTATCCGGCGTTGTCAACCACAAGACCGCTCAACAAAACAACTCACAGCGGCATATTCAAAGCCGCCGCTGCTATCCACCGAGGAGACCATGACCAGCAAGGCCCATCGCACCATTCACCGTTACGACTACCAGCCTTTCCCATGGCTGGTAAAAGAAATACATTTGTTAATCCAGCATTTCACCGGATATTCACTGGTTACTTCCCGTATGTCGTTAAAGAGCATCGGCCAGCAAAATCCGGCGCCGCTGCGCCTGAACGGTGAGCGCCTAGAATTGCTTTCCGTGGCTGTCGATGACAGAATTCTCGCCGAAAATGAATACCAATTCGCGGGCGGCGAGCTGGTCTATCAGCCGGCCAGTTCTGAGTTTTCCATGAAAATTGTCACGAAAATTCACCCCGATGGCAACACCGCCCTTGAAGGCATCTACCGCAGTGGCGGCATGTATTGCAGCCAGTGCGAGGCCGAAGGCTTTCGCACCATCACCTGCTATCCGGATCGGCCCGACGTCCTTTCCGTCTTCACGACGCGAATTGAGGCCGATAAAAAAAGCTGTCCCGTGCTGCTGGCTGGTGGCAACCTGATCGCCTCTGGTGACCTGGCCGATGGCCGCCATTACGCCGCCTGGCATGACCCTTTCCCGAAACCAGCTTATCTTTTTGCCACCGTTGCCGGCAAGCTGGCCTGTATCGAGGATAACTTCCTTACCAAGTCGGGGAGGAAAGTGGCCCTGCGCATCTATGTCGAAGATCACAATAAAGAAAAATGTGGCCATGCCATGGCCTCGCTGCAAAAGGCCATGCGCTGGGATGAGGAAGTTTATGGCCTTGAGTATGACCTTGATAACTTTATGATTGTCGCCGTCGAAGATTTCAACATGGGGGCGATGGAAAACAAGGGTTTGAATATATTCAACGCCAAAAATATCGTCGCTTCGCCTGACACTGCCACCGACCTTGACTACCAGACCATTGAAGCCGTCGTTGCCCATGAGTATTTCCACAATTGGACCGGCAACCGCATCACCTGCCGCGACTGGTTTCAGTTGAGCCTGAAAGAAGGATTGACCGTTTTCCGCGACCAGCAGTTCTCCGCCGATATGCAATCGCCAGCGGCGCAGCGCATCGACGACGTGCGCATCCTGCGGGCCGGGCAATTTCGCGAGGATTCCGGGCCGATGGCCCATGCGGTACGCCCGGATTCTTATGTTGAAATCAATAACTTCTACACCGCCACCGTCTACAACAAGGGCGCCGAGGTGGTGCGGATGCTGCACACATTTTTAGGCGAGGCTGGTTATCACGGTGGCATGGATTTGTACGTGGCCCGGCACGACGGCCAGGCTGTCACCTGCGACGATTTCCTGGCGGCGATGCAAGACGCCAATCCTGGCCATGATTTGCGGCAATTTGCTCTGTGGTATAGCCAGGCTGGCACGCCGCGCCTGACCGTGCGCGAAGAATATGAAGGCTTGCGATATCGCTTGATTGTTGAGCAATCGACAGCGCCGACGCCGGGGCAGCCAGAGAAAAAGCCGCTGCACATACCGCTGGCCGTCGGCCTGTTGACGGCGGCTGGCGTGTCGATACCGATAAATGGCCAGGAAACCACGGTATTGCACCTCAGTCAGGGGCGGCAAGAATTTGTCTGGGACAATATTCGGCAAAAACCGGTGCTGTCGTTTCTCAGAAATTTTTCCGCGCCGGTCATCGTCGAACCCTTTCAAAGCCGTGCCGATCTGCTGACGCTGATGGCACACGACCACGATCCATTCAACCGTTGGGACGCGGCGGCCCGGCTGGCCGAAGAAACGATTCTTGCCGGTGTCGCGGCGCTGGCAGCAGGGAAAATGCCGGTGGTGGGCGGCGACTATCTGGCGGCGATGCGAAATGCTCTGACCGACAAACAGCTCGATTCGGCGCTGAAAGCGCAGATGCTGCAATTACCGTCGGAAAGCTATCTGGCAACGCGCATGGAGGTGGTTCAGCCTGACGCGCTCTGGCGGGCCAGGCGTTTCCTGCGGCAACAACTGGCCACGAGCCTGAAAGAGGAATTTTTGGCAATTTATTACGAAAACGAAGAATTTGGCGCCCATGACCTGAGCGCCACCGCCATGGGGCGGCGCGGTTTGCAAAACAGCGCCCTCTCTTACCTGATGGCGGAAAAGCCGCTCACCCGCCCGATCGCCAAACTCTGCCGGAAACACTATTGGATGGCCAGGAATATGACGGTGGCCCTATGCGCCCTGCAATTGGCCGCCGATAGCTATATCACAGAACGAAATGAAATTATTAATGATTTCGCGAAGAAATGGCAACATGACGCTCTGGTCATGGATAAGTGGTTCAGCGCTCAGGCCCTTTCCAGCCGCGAAGACACCTTGACCACGGTGGCGGGTCTCCTCGCCCATCCGGCCTTTTCCATGCGCAACCCAAACAAGGTGCGGGCGCTGATTGGTGCCTTCGCCAGCGGCAACCATTATCGTTTTCATGCCGAAGATGGTCAGGGCTATCTGTTCCTTGCCGACCGCATCCTCGATTTGCAGGCCGACAACCCACAGATCGCCGCCCGTCTGGCTGCGCCATTGACCTTCTGGCGGTACTATGACGAAAACAGGCAAAAGCTGATGCGGGCGCAGTTGGAGCGGATTCTGCGCGTGGAAAATCTGTCGCGCGATGTCTACGAGATCACCCGTAAAAGCCTGGAATAGACGCCAGGCCGGAACGCCCCATACTCCCAGCCTGTCAAAGCCCAGGAAGAATAAGAGGGGATTGGCCTGTTGCAAACGATGAGCTCGGCCAGAGAAGGACGTTACGGCGGGCGCGGAACCGTGGCCCAAGCTCTAAAATTCACCGGATGAATCAAAACTGAATTTAATCATTTCCTTGACAACCTCCTCTGAATTTAATATTTTGCGCAATCACTGCGTGGTCTTATCCAATTCCGCCGCCAATGCTCCGAAGACGGAGCATTCATCGTATTTATTGTTTGTAACAGGAGGAGGAAGCATGAGGAAAACACTAGCCTTACTCAGCATTGCCGGACTTGTTGCCACACCGCTTATTGCCCATGCCGGTGCCAGCCAGGCGGAATTAGAACGTAAGATTGAGGACTTGTCGCGACAACTGGAAGAATTGAAGGCCCAGGTGAGCAAACAGAACACGACCATTAACAAACAGAACGAGGCCATCAGCAATTACGGCGGCAAGGTCGACAGCATGGATAGCATGCTGGAGGAGAAAAGCGAAAAATGGGATCTTGCTTCCCGTTTCCAGTTTAGTGGCGATTTCAGGGCGCGCGGGGATTACTACAAAGCCAGCAACGCCTTGCCAAGTGGCACCTCGATTTATAATGCCAAAACTGGACAAATGACGACTGCCGGTAATCAGGAAAACGACACCATCCTGACCAACCGCCTTCGGCTTAATATGGACGTCAAGGCAACTGAGAATATCGAATTCAAGGGTCGGCTGGCCATGTACAAGGCCTGGGGCATGGAATCGGCCCCGGACAACATTGCTGGCGGTTTCCCGGTTTTTGACGGCAGCACCACCCGCACCCCCAGTGACAGCGCCCTGCGTGTTGATCGGGCCTTTGTCAACTGGAACAATATCGGCGGCCTGCCGGTTTGGTTTTCCATTGGCCGGCGCCCCACTTCTGACGGCCCACCGGCCCAACTCCGCATGAACTACGACGAGCGGATGGCAACGCCCTTGGCCTACATGGATTATCCCTTTGACGGGCTTACCTTGGGGTATGGCTATAATTGGGGTAATGATGCCTTGGGCGCCGGGCGGATTCGCTTCTGCTATGGCCGCGGTTTTGAAAACGGTCTCCAGACCGATACCGACCCACTCTGGAACAGTGACACCGATTTTGCCGGATTCAATTGGGATGTCTTCCAGCAGGGATCACGTTTTCTCAATATTCAGGTTTTTGGCGCTTTCAACCTGTTCAACTATCCCTCTTTCAACAGTGATTTCGTTAATTACGCCGCTGGTTTCTCGCCGTCAGCGGGCGGCTACGGAGACAGGAAAAATGTCGGCAACGTCTATCACACCGCCGCCGTTTACATGGATAAGTTCAAAGCTCTGAACTATTTCATTTCCGGCGGCTGGAGCCGGACCGACCCCAATGAAAACGGCATGTTCAACGATCCTTTCAGCCCGACGCCAAACACCAACGCCGAAAACGGCTATTCATTCTATGCCGGTATCCGCTACGACATTGATCAGCTCGGCCTGAAAGTCGGCGCCGAGTATAATTACGGCTCCAAATACTGGATTTCCTTTTCCCCCGGCCATGATGACCTCTACATGTCAAAACTGGCGACCCGGGGCAACGCTTACGAACTCTACCTGATCTACGATCTGCCGACCGGCGAAAAACTGTCAAAATATGCCAATGCCTTCATCCGCTTGGGCTGGCAGTATTACGACTACAATTATTCCGGTTATTTCGACTGGAACATGCGGCCCTACGCTCTGGGCAGCGAGAAGGCGCAACTTCAGATGCTGGGCCAAAATCCGGTTGAAAGCGCCAATCAGATTTACATGACTTTCGAAGTCACCTTCTAACCAACTGACAAATCCCAGTTTATTAATAAAAAGGAAGGCTGAAAAGCCTTCCTTTTTATCATGCCGCATGGCGGTCCGTCGTGATCAAAACGAAACCAGCCGGTCGCTCTCCTGGATCAGGGTGTACAACTCTTTTTGTGTGCCTCGCTGATGGTAGCCGTCCTTCACGCCGTGAAGGTCCAAGAGCTTCCCTCAGGCCAAGAGGCTGCCTTCCGACAGCGTAAAAATCTTCGCCAGCTCATTCAAAGGGAACTGGTCGCTGGCCAGCTCGGCGTAGCGCACCGACGGGCCATTGAGGAAAATGGTCACATCATCCATGTTTTCCAACATAATGTTGGCCAGGCGGAAGGCATTCCACACTGTTTCCGGTGTGGCGCTGGTAATCATGAAGGCGATTTTCATAATTTTTCTCCTTTGTTAAATGATGATAACGGTCCTTGCCGCCGTGGGGCCGCCGCCTCACTACCGCCACTCGACCTTGAGCGGATTACGGGCCACCAGCCGCCGGAAGTGGACATCCGGCACGCCCACCATGAGCGCGCCGCGAATACGCATATTTTCAGCGAGACGCAAAAATTTCCAGAAAGGAGCGGCGAAAGAGTCGTTAACGGCCAGGTTCTCGAAGTATCCGGCCCAGCAGGTGCCAAGGCCCAAGGTCGGGGCCATCAGGGCGATAAAGGTCAGGGAAAACTGGGCGTTTTCCCGGGGCCGAGGATGGTCTTTGTCAGCCAGGGCGATGATCAACTGCGGCGCGCCGCGAAAGATACGCTCTTCCCCGCGCGCCTTTTGCAGCTCAATCACCTCTTTGAGCCTGGCTAATTCAGGATGTTCAGGAATCAGCTTTAAGGCCGTCTCGCAGAACAGGGCGTTCAAAGCCTCGACCTTTTCCCGGCCATCGACTACCAGATAACTGATTCCCTGGGTGTTGATCCCGGTTTGCGGGTAGCGGCCAATGTCAACCAAGCGCAAGAGAGTTTCGCGCGGCGCCCCTTCGTTTTTGTAGCAACGCACTGAACGCGGGCTGCGCAAAAACATGGCCGCCGCTTCCGGTGCCGGCGGTTTATCCATCAACGGCTGGCGCGGCGACAGGGGATGCTCGATTTCGTCGGTCGGGCAGACGGCGACGCAGTGGCCGCAGGTTATGCACAGATCAAGATCGATACGGATGCCGTTATCGGTTGAGGTAATGGCCTCGCGCAGCGGCCCGCACTCTTTCAGGCAAGCGCCGCACTGGCTACAGCTAATGTCGTGAAATTTCATATTTTCCTCCCGTTTGCTTTTATCAACAACGAATCGATCTCACTCCTCCTGCTCATAGCGTTCCAGCTTGTTGTGCAGAGTCTTGCGGGTGATGCCCAGGCGGCGGGCCGCCTCGCTCTTGTTGCCATTGGTGACGGCCAGGGTTTGCAGGATCAGGCGCCTCTCCGCCTCGGACAGCAAGTCTCCGCCCTGTGGTAAAGCGTCGGCGCTGGCCTCGCCATCCGCCTGATAGCGCTGGATGGTCAGCGGCAGTGATTTTTCCGTCAGATTATTCCCTTGCATCAAAATAACGCCGCGCTCAATGGCGTTTTCCAGCTCGCGGACATTGCCCGGCCATGGATAGACGACGAGCCGCCGCAGGCATTCGTCGCTGATTTCTTCGACGACGCGGTGATTTCTCGCCGCGAATTGGGCGACGAAATGTTTGACCAGGAGCGGGATGTCCCCGGCCCGCTCCCGCAGCGGCGGCGCTTCCAGTTGCACAACATTTAGACGGTAATACAAATCTTCGCGAAAATTGCCATTATGCGCCTCGCGTTCGAGGTCACGGTTGCTGGCGGCGATGACCCGGACATCAACCCGTATCGTCGCCTCACCGCCGACCCGCTGGATCTCACGCTGTTGCAGAGCGCGCAGCAGTTTCACCTGCATCGCCGGGCTGGTCTCGCCGATTTCATCAAGGAAAAGCGTGCCGCCGCTTGCCTGCATGAATTTGCCGTCGCGTTGGCGGTCGGCGCCCGTGAAGGCGCCTTTTTCATGGCCGAAAAGCTCCGATTCGAGCAGCGTTTCCGCCAAGGCCGCGCAGTTGACTTTGACGAGAGGCCCCTTGGCGCGCGGGCTGCCCAGGTGCAGGGCGTCGGCGATCAGCTCCTTGCCAGTGCCGGATTCGCCGTGAATCAACACCGTCGCCTCGGTTGGGGCGACGCGGGCAATCATTTCCAAGAGATCGTTTATCGCCGGCGATTCGCCGATGATGCCATGGCAGGTGGCATTATCGCCCGATTTTTCTTCTTTTTCCCCGGCGCCGTTTCCCGTGCTCAGAGTGCAGGCCCTGGTCAAGGCCAGGCGCAAGCGGTCGAAATCGAGTGGCTTGGTCAGATAATCAAAGACGCCCTCTTTCATCATGGCCACCGCGTCGTCGACGGTGGAATAGGCGGTCATCAGCAGCACCGGCAGTTCCGGGCGCAGGGCATGGATGCGGGCAAAGGCGGCGCGGCCGTCGAGGCGGGCCATGCGGATATCCATCAACACCGCGGCGTAGCGGTGTTTTTCCACCGCCGCCACCGCCGTATCGCCATCGTCGGCCTCGACACAGCGCCAGCCCCACTGCCCGATCAAGGATTTAAGGGTGAAGCGGTGGGTCTTGTCGTCATCGACTATCAGCACGGCTGGGGTTTGCCCCGGTGCGGCTTGGGCTTCCGCCGCCGTGCCGTCATGTTTTGTTTTCGCCATGGCTCATAAAAAAAGAGACGAGAAGAACTGCGGCACAAGCCGCCGCCTGCCTACTTTTCAAAGGAATAAAACAGATCAGCACTGGAAACGCTGCCAGAACTGCTGGTCTCGGTCGTAAAACCATGCCCGAGATTATAACGGATTTTAAAAGCTCCGCCGCCTTCACCGACAAAATTCTGATCATAGCCAATGAACAGGTCGTCAGTCAGGCGTTTGCCGACCAGGAGCGACATGGAATTGTCGGTTTCATTGCGTTCGAGTGACACCTCATCGAACAGCCCCATGCCGCCCAGCAAATTGGCCTGGTCGTCGAGGCCCAAGGCCTTGGCGGCCGACGAAATCAGGCTTTCATCCGGCGCGTTTTTCGAGGCCGAGGTGCCGCTAAGTAAATAGGTGAGGATTTCCCGGTCGCCGAGCGGCTCGCTGGAAAATAGCTGAAACTCCGGCTCATGGGCGCTGCCGCTGACATCGACGCCGACGGTAATTTCGTGGACGCCGCTGCCGGTAGTCAGAACCTGTTTCTGGGCTCGGGCGTCGATCAGCGGGTCGTCGATGGCGCCACCGGCAAACGACAGCCGCCCGCGCTCAATTTGTAGCCGCCGCCCGTAGATGATGAAGCCGCCATCGGCCAGTTGCAGCGATCCCTGTCCCATGAAGTGGCCGGATTCATTGGTCTTTATAGTCAAATCACCGTGGAGAAGACCAGTCAGGCCATAGCCGGTGAAATGCACTTGGTCACTCAGGAGAATGTGTAAATCAGTCAGGAAAAGCCAGCCGGAGTCTTCTTCGCCATCAGCGATGATCAGGTCGTCACTGGCGGAAACGCTGCTCTGGAAGTGTTCTGGCGCGATCTCGGCCCAGGTGACCGGGATTGTGCCGCTCAGCTTGCCATGGTGGCGGTCAAAGAACATCCGGACCTCAGGATTGCCGCGGATGTGGTATTCTGGGCGGTGGAAAATTTCAAAGTCGTTACCGGTCATGGAAAAATCACCGGAAAAAGGTCCAGCAAGCGGAAATTTGAGAACGCCGACAGCGGTGGCGCGGCCTGGGCCGGAAGAGCCATGCACGGTCAAATCGAGGATCAGACCATCCCCACCGCCCGCCCGCCCCTGTCCGTTTGGCGGGTGGGCGCCGAGCAGGCCAGCGACATCGGCGCTGATAACGGCGTCGATCGCCACATCCTTGATGTCCATACCAGAGCTGGTGATTTCCACATGACCGTCATCTGGCATCGTCACCTTGCCGGTTAGACGCGGATCGAGGGGGGTGCCGCTGACGGCGAAATTACCGGCCGCCGGCCCGGACGGAATCACCGTGTAGTGGCTGAGTGGCGCGACGAAATTTATGTTGCCCAGGTTCAGGCGCAGGGTGCCGGCAAGAGGGGCCTGACTCAAGGCGAGAAGATTGCCCAGGTCGAACACCCCGTTTGGCGCCGTCAACGCCAGGTTGGTTAAGAAAGCGTTATCATTGTTGAAGCGGCTTTTCATGTCGAGGGCAAGGGTGCCGCCCTTCAGCTCGGCGTCAAGGCCGGTTTCCTCAAGGTGAAAGCGATGCAATCCCGGCACAACCGGGATACCCGGCACATCGGCCTGGTTGGTGCGGGCGGACAACTGACCAGCGGTCAGCCGCGCGCCAGTTCCTTCGGCGTTGAGGGCAAAGGTGACTGATCCGGTGGCCGGTTTGCCGTCCACCTTTGGCATCAGTGACAGCGGCAGCTTGCCGTCGCTGATGCCAAAACGCCAAAGCCGTTCCGCGCCCTTGCCGGTGAAGCCGCCCGCCAGGCGGAAACTCCCCTCGCCGCCGCTGAGGGAAAGGCCGGTCAATTCGCCTTTATCCGCCGCCAAGGCCAGCGGCGCCGTGCCATTTTGCCGCCAGCGGCCAGTATGAGCGCTGGTCAGCGTCACCGAATCAATAGCGCCTTGCCAACTTTTTTCTTTGATGCCGCCGGCAAGATGGAGAGCGGCCTCGCCCAAAGGCCCGTTTACAGACAATCCGGCCTGGTGCTTGGCCAGCGAGCCATCCAGCGACAGCTTCAGGGAATCGGCCAGCGCTTGGTTGTTTTTGCTTAGGTGCTCGGCCTGGAGATGGCCGGAAAAGCTACTGTCGGCGGGCTTTTCCTTGGTCCAGACGCCGGTGAAATCGGCGTTGACAAGGCCTAGGCCGAGGCCGGAGTGCCTGTCTGTTTGCCCGCCAAATGGCCCGCCAAATGACAAGCCGCGTCCTTTGAGCCGTGCCTCAAGGCGCGGCGCCGCCAGCACGCCCGTCATCGCCGCCTTCGCCTCCAGGCTGCCGCTCGCCGCCGCCAGCACCTCGCTGAGATTGGGAATGGCAATATCGGCGGTGATGTCAATCTGTTCGGCGATATTCCCGGCCACATCCAGTCGCGCCTTACCGCTCTGTAGCCAAAGCGATTCAATACTCAAGCTGTCGTCAGTAAAATGCAGGCCGCCGCCGCCGCTTACCGGGTAACCGCGCAGCTGGCCGGACAATTTATCGATACTCAAGCTGCCAACACGGGAATTGTCAGCGACAGTGCCTGAAGTGCTTAGGGCTGTATTGAGGGCGCCGGTATAATCGGGGGCGAAAAAGGCTGGGTTGAAACGATTGGTCTCAATCTCGCCCCGCCAGGCCAAGCCATTTGTCCAGGCCACGCCGCCCTTGGCTCTGAGGATGCCAAAGGCGCCGTCGATACGGCATTCTTGCAGCGTCAACTGGCTGGCGTCGCCAGCCAGCGCCAGCGCCAAACGGCCATTACCCTTGCCAGGCACAGTGGCCGTGCCCGTGGCCGTTGCCTCATACTGGGCGTCAAGACCGGAGGCCTTCGCCACGAGGCTGATTTGCGCCGGTCGCAAAGAGGCACTGATGGCGGTCAGGCTGATTGCCTGGCCGGACAGCTCGCCGTGCCAGCGCCAGTGGTTGTCGGCGCGCTCGCCGCCAGCCGTCATGGTCAGCGGTGCTGGCGCGCTCAGTTGCAGGACAAGCTCCGGTTTGGCCAGCGTGCCGTGGGCGGTCAGAACGCCGGTCACGGGCGCAAATCCTCGCCCAGGCCACAGGTTGATCTGACTGCTGACGGCGATGCTTGCGCCGGGCTGGGTGGTGGCTTGCTCAGGGCTGCCTATGGAACCGCCTACGGAACCATCCAGATTCAGGGCGAAGCGAATGGCTTCCGTCGTGCCAAGCTGGCCGGCGGATGCGCCTGTCGTCGCTTGCCCAGCCAAATGCCAATCTTTGAGACTGATGCTTCCGCTGCCGATTTCGCCGCTGCCACTGACATTTTCCAACGCCAACACTTGGCAGCCAGCGCTGGTAAATTGGGCGTCGGTGATGGTCAGTTTGTCGAGACGCAGCCGCAACCAGGATGGGATGGCGAGTTCGGATGTTTTGTCTGAGGTTTCCTTCCGGCTTGGCGACCTGCCCGTATCCTGCGCTCCGGCGGGCAGTTCCAGGCGGATGCCGGTGACAGCCAGTTCGTCAATGGCCAGCAAGCCGCGCGACAATTCCTTGCCATGCCAGCGCAGGCGCAGATTGTCTACGGCGACAGAAAAATCTTTATTTTGATAGGAAATATCCAAAAGCGACCAGGAAGAGAAAAAGCGTCCTGACACTTGTCGCGTCGTGAAACCCGGCACCAGCTTTGCCACTGCCGCCACCAGCCACGGCAAGCCCTTGGGGCTGGCCAACAAAACGCCGGTGGCGCCAGCCATCGCCACAATGGCGATGACCACGAACAAAAACAGCCTGAGCACGATCTTGCCGAAGCGTTTCATAGGTCAGACCCTACTGACAAATGAAGCCGCAAAGGGTAGCCGTTTTCTTGAATGGCGCTGGCGACATCAAGCCGCACCTGACCGAAGGGCAAACGCAGGCGCAGACCCAAGCCGACACCTTGTTTCAACTGCGTGGAAAAATCATTCATGGCGTTGCCCACGTCCCAAAAAGCGGCGACGCCCCAATAGCGGCCAATCAGCTTTTCCACCTCGGCGCTGCCTTCCAAGAGATAACGTCCGCCAACCACCGTGCCGCTGGCGTCCTTCGGCCCCAGCGCCTTGTATCCATAGCCCCGGATACTATTATCGCCACCGGCATAGAAACGCAGAGACGGTGGCAGGTCATTGATGGAACCGGCAAAGATGACGCCACCGGCGGCGCGGCCAATCAAGCGGATAGTCGGCAGCGGCGACATGATCACCTTGGCGCCGCCGCTCAGTTTGAGAAAACTGGAGTCGGAGACCAGGCCATCCCAGGCGCCGCTGGCGTTGGCCGTGATCTGCGCGCCTTTCGTTGGTTGCAAGAGATTGTCAGCATCGATCCAGGTGCCGGTGATACCCGGTATCAGAAGAAGCTTTTCACCATTGGTGACACCAACCGAATAACGCTCATGGCGGAGCTCCAGCGACTCGCCATAGCGAAAAGATTTGCCGCCGTGGTCGCGGCCAATGGCCAGGCTTTCCTGCTGGGTGCTGGTATTGTCCCAAGTTTGGTCGGTATAAGCGGTGGAGATGGCGTACTGGTTGTTGTCCGGGTTGCCAACCGGGATTTTGTAATCAAGGCCAAGAGTTTTTTCGTTTTGCGCCAGTTGGGCGCTGCCATGCACGGTGTGACCACGGTCATTCCACAGGCGATCGAACCAATCTAT
>JAIRRG010000168.1 GCA_031256095.1 Desulfobulbaceae bacterium | reverse complement strand
ATTGAGGTTTGGCACAATCCAGAGATTGCCATCCTCAATGGTGTAATGGGTTATCAAGAGGGCCGCGGCATGAAAACCGCCGGGCTCATCCCCCTGAATGCCAGCGACGATGAGGACGGTGTTCCCTTTGCCATTGCCGAGTTTGTGCAGGGAAAAAGCCAGCGGCGAATTGCTGGCTTCGGCGCCCGTGACCAACAGACAGCAGCATAGGAAAATGCAGGAAAGGAGCTGTTTCATGGCTGGGTCACAGTTTGATGTGCCAAGGCTCAAAACGCACCCCTAAAAGGTTGTCGCGCCCGTAGCGATACTGGACATAACCCTCTTTACTGAGACGTTTGTAGATTGGGGTACCGATGAAATCTTCCGTAAAATTTCCCGGGCCAAAACCACGTTGCCCGACATCGAAATCGCCAGTGGCATGATAGGAATAGCCCGGCGGCGCCAACGAACGGGAAGCCAGGGAAAGATTGCCGTCAAAACGCAGCGCTTTGTTGATAAAAAGATAAAACTGCTTGACTACGCTACGAATGCCAGAGGTCAGGATCAGATTCTCGCCCAGGTCCTTGCGAATCCGGATGAATTTTTCCAGCGATTTGCCGCGAAACAGGAAATTGCCGCTGTAGGGCACCTTGTAGATGTCGTGTTGGTTGATGACCGCGCTGAGACTTGTCACCGGTTTCTCGCCATAAAAACCGTAATCACGGGCGTTACGGGCAAAAAGCTGTACCATCAGATCGATCTCGTCCTTGGCAAATGGCTCAACTTTGGCAGTGGTTTTGGCAAAATCCAGGGTCTCGTCAAAACCCATGACGCAAAAATTGGCGTCACCGACCCGGGCAACGATGCGTCGGAAACGGTCGGCGACCTGACGCAATGTCTGCACGTCTTGGGCACTGGCATAAATGTCGTCATGATGGGGGGTGTTGGGCGCCCGGATTTTTGAGAGATAATCCTTGATATTCTCCTCATTGACCAGAGTATCGCCGGAAGTGGTGGCATTGCTGTGGCCGCTATCGGCGGTGGCGTTGTCACGCTGTGGCTCTTGACCTTGGCGCTGTTGCCCGGCGTTATTATGGTCACTGTCGGTGGCAACATCGTCCTCGTCGACGGCGATTTGGTCGTTGCCGGCGGGACGGACAAGCTTCTTGCTGCCGCCGCCATCAAATTGTGGAATCGTGGCCAGCGCCTCGGCGGGGGCCAAGGAAGCAGCGACAAGCAGTTGGATAAAAGCGCGTCTTTTCACTCTTGCTCACCTTCAGTCCAGGCCAAGGGTTGGGCGCTCCTTGCCGCGCGGCCCAACGGGTTCCCCAAACAGGGTGCCCAACAGGTTTCAATGGCTTCTATATATCAGTGGCACAACGTCGATGTACCCTACCGTCGCCCGGAGATATTGTCAACGCGCCGCGGAGGGAAAAGTGGCGGCCACAGCAATTTTTACCAATTTTTACCGCCTGCCACAAGAAATGCCGCCGCAAGTGATTTGTGGTCACTTTGGCCTTGGCTGAAGGCAAGGTCAGGCGCCGCCGCTCGCCAGAAAGGTGATTAGAGGACAAACCTGACTTCTGAATTGCCCCGAATCTGGCGAAAAATGTTCAGCCGTTCCTCTTCCGAGGCCACCGTCATTTCGGCCTTCAGGCTGACATAGCGGCCACTTGAGCTGCGGTGGGAAAAACAGATGTCCACCTGGCCAGGAGCGCAGGCGAGGAGCAGGATTTGCCGCAGGGCCTGCTCGTTTTCACCGACCACGGTATACTGCCAGCGGCAGGGGTAGGTGATTTGCGGGGCGTCCATCGGCATTTACGCCTTTCGACCGTTGATCAAGCTAATCTGACTGTTCAGCGTCCAAAAATCGTAAATATAGCCCAATCCGCACAACCCGCAGGTACACAAATAGATCAGGCCGGTGATCCATTTGCCCATATACATGCGATGGATACCGAAAATGCCAAGAAAGGTCAGGAGCAGCCAGGCGATATTGAAATCCACCGGGCCGGAGATGAAGCGGATATCGGCGTCGCGCTGCATCCCCGGAATAAGGAACAGATCGATGATCCAGCCGATGAAGAAAATACCTAAAGTGAAGAAATAAATGGTGCCGGAGATCGGCTTGCCGTAATAAAAACGGTGGGCGCCGATAAAACCGAAAATCCACATGCAGTAGCCGATGACAAGAGAGTGGGTCTGCTGTCCGTTCATAGTCATGCCTTAATTGATTGTTTCAAAAAGCGGATGCGCCGCCGTGCCTCTTCGATACGGCTTTCATCGAGATCGCCACGCTGTAGCGCCCGGTCAATCGCCCGCTCAAACTGGCCGGGGACATCGGAAAATTCTACCAAATTATTGCCAACCACGACCATGTCAACACCGGCGGCGAGCGTCCGCCAGGCGGCCTCGGCAAAGCCAAACTGGCTCGTAATTGCCGCCATCTGCATATCATCGGAGACGACCATGCCGTCAAAGGCCAGTTGGCGCCGCAGCAGGTCAATGATGGCCGGTGACAAGGTGGCGGGAAATTGCCGGTCAAAGGCGCGGTGGAAGAGATGGCCGGTCATGACGGCGTCGGCCAGACCATCATTAATAAGCATCTGAAACGGCATCAATTCTTTTTCATTCCACGTTTCGGAAATATCGGTAAAACCCAAGTGCGAGTCTTGGGACGAACTGCCATGGCCAGGGAAATGTTTTAAGCAGCAGGCAAGGCCCAGCCGTCGGTGTTCCTCAATCCAGACGGCGGCGTGCCGGGCGACCGTTTGTGGATCATCACCAAAGCTGCGGCCATAACGGCCAATGATTGGATTTTCCGGATTCGTGTTCAGATCAACCACCGGCGCCAGATTGAAATTGATGCCCAAATCGGCAAGCATTTTGGCCGTCTGACGGGCGGCGGCGCGCGTGGCGCCAGTATCGGCGCGAGAAGCAAGAGCCGACACCTTCCCACTCACCGGGAAACCGCC
>JAIRRG010000162.1 GCA_031256095.1 Desulfobulbaceae bacterium | reverse complement strand
GGCGTAAAAAGACCCGGCTTTCGCGATCAATGAAACTGTTGAGCAGTTCCTTGCGGCGCGGGTCCTTGTCGTCGGCCAGGAGATGCTCCCGCTCCTTCCATTGGCGGGCGCTGGTGCAGCGCACGACATCGCGCATCAGGCGGACAAAGGGCAGATTAATCGAAGACTGCAAAGCTTCCGTCACGGTGGCCAGGCGCTGGTTGTCCCTTGAGTCGAAGTTGCGGAAAATGTGGATGCTGCCACCGGTGAGGAAATGCTCGTCAGGATTGGCGGAGTAGCGGCGGTCCATCGCCATATCGAGGAGCTCGCGGCGGCTGATGTCATGATTTTTCAGAAAAGCCTCGGCGGTGAATTGACTGATCGGGTCGATCTCGGACTGGAGGAGGCGGGTCAGCTCCGGCTCGTCCAGCAAGCTGAACTCGTCGTACAGTTCCGAGACAATCTGTAAATAGGTGGCCAAAACCCGCAGCTTGGCCGTTGAACCCAACTCAAGCTTGCTGCCTTCGTTGATGTCCAGCGGCCCGTCGAAGGTGTCAGTCTGCACCCGCACCATGGCCCCGGTTGGGCTTTTTTCAAACAGGGTGAAACTGTAGCGCACGGCGCCGGTCTGGTGTGGCTGGAGCAGCGATTTGCCAATCAGTCCGTAGTGGGCGGCGGTTTTCGGGTCTTCCAGGTTTTTCAGGTAGTCGCCGACCCGTTTTTGCAGGGCGCTGTCGATGGTGGTATCGACACTCATATCCAGGCGGTCAAGGTCATAGAGCGAACAACGCAGCAGCGATGACAAACGGTTGCGCACCATATTGACGCCTTTGCCGGCGCTGATTTGCTGTTGGGCCGGATGGTGGCGGAAGTCCCGGAAGGTCAGCTTTTCTTTGAGGGCGGCGGCGGCAAGGGCCGGTGGCACAATGTTTTCCTGGGCGAGAATCCGCAGATAACTGTCGCAGAGCGTCAACAGATCCTGGCGCCCGCCATCATCAAGATAGTAGCTGGGGCGGCGATGGGCGATCATCAGGCTGAGGGCCCGTTTGTAGGCCCGCGCCTGCTCGACGAGGCGTTCACCAGCTGGGTTTTCTTCTCTGAGCAGGGCGTTGGTGGCCGCGAAATCGTCGCCATACCAGACAAACAGCCCGTCACCCAAGCCATTCACCTCGCCAAAACCAGGCGCCGCCGACAGCGGCACTGAATTGAGATAATCAAGCACCAATCGCGGCCGGAAATCGCGGGTATCCTCACTGTTTTTATAGGCGCGGACACTGGCCGAGGCCATTTGCCGCAGCTTTTCGTCAACCCCGCCGGTAATGCCCTGCGGCGAATGGCGGAATTTTTCTATCTGGGTGGCCAGGGTACTGCCGCCCATCGATGACATATGGACGCCGACCTTCTCGGCCGCCTGGACGACAATGGCTTTCGTGAAACGTCCCCAGTTGATTGCCGGATTACGCTTTGGTTCGCTCTCATCCAACAGGCCGCGGTCTTCGATATAGGTCAGGGTCTTGACGAGAATTTCAGGAATATCGGAGAATTGCCCATACAAACGTCCTGGGGCGAGAGACTGAAACATCGTCTCGCCAAGGCGATCGGAAATTTTTAGCCCAGCCTGTTCCTTTTCGGCGTAGGGGATGTTGAGGCCGCTCTCGACATGCTCGCGCAGGGCGGCGCTGAAACGGGCTTGCCGGGTCACCTGCATCCTTTCATCGCTCAAAGCTTGGACATATTCAGGCAAACCGATATAACCAAGCCTTTTGTCATAAGGGCCGTAACTGGGAAAAATCGGCGCGGCCCAGGAGGCGTCATTGTCCTCCGAAGCCGAACCGTTTTCGACGCCATAGCGCAGTGGCGCCGCGTAACGATGAATATATTCGGCCTGGTAGCGGGATGTCTTCGCCTCTTCATAGATGAACCGCCCGGCCAGGCCGCCGAGGATGGCGACAACGACAACAATAATCGTCAGACAGCCAAGACAACCGCAGCCTCTTTTCCTTTTGCCGGAGGGCTGCTTTGTCGTGTTTTGCCTGTCCGCCTCGGCGGCGGGTGCGCCGTCGAGGGCTATTTCATGAACCGGTTCCGCCAGTTGTGGCTGGGCCGTATCGGTATGTTCAGTGGCGGCTTCAGTCATGCGCATCGTCCATTTTCTCTCTTTTCCGCTCGCGGCACATAATGGTCAATGCCCTGACACCTTATCAAGAGTGGCAACTGCCCACCGTTTCTGTAAAGGCGGCAGCCTGCTCCGGCGCGGCAAAAGAGAGCGATCAATGTTGGTCGATAAATACCTGGTTAATACGCTTTCCCTGATCGGATAGCGGTCAGCAGTCGGAGCACGGCTGGTTCCGATAGCACAGCCTCCAGCATTCGTCAAAGAAATTATTGACAAATTTCCAAGCCAAGACTTGCAATTCCCGGCCCCGGCGGGTATTGCTTTGGTCTTGACAAGACGTTCTTCTCGTCAGGCAAAAAACGTCATCAGCGAAGGGAAACGGCATGGAAAGAATAGTGGTCAAATTTGGCGGTTCCAGCCTGGCCGATGCCGGGCAGTTTCGAAAGGTCAAAGCCATCATCGAAGCCGACCAGCGGCGAAAAATCGTCGTGGTGTCGGCGCCGGGCAAACGCCACCCGGACGATGAGAAAATAACCGACCTTCTCTATCGTTGCCATAAACTGGCGGCGGCTGGCGGCGATTTTTCCAAACTGCTTGCCATTATCCGCCAGCGTTTCGCCGAAATTGCCACCGACCTGGCCCTTGCTTCACCGGTGCCGTCTGCGCTGGATGAATTGCGGACACAGCTTACTGCCGGTTGCGATGCCGATTTTGCCGCCAGCCGCGGCGAATACTGCTGCGCCCTGCTGATGGCCGCCTACCTTGGCGCCGAGATGATCGATCCCGGCCTGTCTGTCGCCATTGGCGGCGACGGCAGCGTGCGGCCAGAAACCTACGAAAATTTGGGCAAACTGCTCGCCGATCACGCCAAGACCTATGTCATGGCTGGCTTTTACGGCTACGACGGCAGCAAGAGCCAGCGACCAGTTAAGACCTTTTCCCGCGGCGGTTCCGATATTTCCGGGGCCATTGCCGCCCGTGCCGCCCACGCCGCCCTCTACGAAAACTGGACCGACACTTCCGGCATCCTCATAGCCGACCCGCGCCTGATCTACGATCCGAAGGTCATCGGTGAAATTTCCTTTGCCGAGGTGCGGGAGATGGCCTACATGGGAGCCTCGGTCTTCCACGACGAGGCGATTCTGCCGGTGCGCGAGGCCGGCATCGCCATCCGCATCAGAAACACCAACCGTCCCAATGATCCTGGCACCTTAATAACGCCAAAACTCAGCGCCCATGCACTGGCCCGCACCGAAATCGCCGGTATCGCCGGCAAGCAGGGTTTTTCGATGATTTCCGTGGCTAAAACCATGCTGCACCATCAGGCGGGGATCGCCTACCGGCTTTTGGGAGCGCTGCTTGAGCACGGTATCAGCTTCGAGCACTGTCCGTCGAGCATCGACTCGATTTCGGTGATCGTGGAAACCGAGCAACTGGCGGGTAAAGAAGAGGCGGTGGTCAAGACTATCCGCCGCGTCATTGAGCCGGATTCCCTCGTCGTCGAACACAACCTGGCGCTCTTGGCCGTGGTTGGTGAGGGCATGAGCTCAACCGCCGGCATTTCCGGCAAGGTGTTCACGGCCTTGGGGAAAAACGGCGTCAACGTCAGGATCATCAATCAGGGGGCGTCGGAAATCAACATCATCATCGGCGTTGCCGCCGAGGATTACGAAAAGGCGGTGCTGGCGATTTATATGGCGTTTACAGGCTGAGAAGATTCAGGATAGCTTCATTCGCCCAAGAAATCTGATAGATGATATCGGATAAAGATATTTTCCGCAGCCTATCTCTAACTTTTTGATTGGTTTTGACTGCTGGACACAAACCCTTTGACCACCACCGACGCTGGCGCTTAGAGGTAAAATACAAGATTTTTTTTGGGAAACCTAAAACCATAAAATCGACAATAAGCTCGCTCATCATCCTGGTGGCGGTGATGCCGGGTCTGCTTTGTGGCGCCCCTGGAATGCTGGCACACGCGGCAACATCGGAGAATATTGACCAGCTTCGGCAACAGGCGGAACAAGGTAATGCCAATGCGCAACTCAGTCTGGGTTGGATGTATCTTCAAGGGCGTGGCATGGCTCAGGATGACCGCCAAGCAGTGGCTTGGTTTCAAAAAGCTGCCGAGCAGGGCAACGCTTTGGCGCAATTACTGACGGGCGACGCATATGCTGACGGTCGTGGCGTGGTTCAGGATAATCGCCAAGCGGTAGCTTGGTTGCAAAAGGCCGCCGACCAAGGCTATGCCCCTGCGCAATATGGTCTGGGTGGAATGTATACCAGGGGACAAGGTGTACCTCAAAATGATCACCAGGCGGTAGTTTGGTTTCAAAAGGCCGGCAACCAAGGCTTTGCCGACGCGCAATTCAGTCTGGGCGAAGCGTATCGAGCAGGCCGAGGTGTGGCTCGAGATGACAGACAGGCGGCAGCTTGGTTGCAAAAGGCCGCCGAGCAAGGCAACGCTCTGGCGCAAAACAATCTAGGCGTGATGTATAGGGATGGTCGCGGCGTAGCCCAGAACATAGAAGAAGCAAAGAAATGGTGGCTTTTGGCGGCGGCACAGGGCAACGCCAAGGCGCAATGCACGCTGGGTGCGCTGTATTTCACAGGCCGTGGCGTGACCGTGAACATCGAAGAAGCAAAAAAGTGGTGGCGTTTGGCGGCAGCGCAAGGAAACGAAGATGCGCAAAAGTTTCTTCAGTTGGCAGATAGGATGATACCACTGGATAGATCATCCAAATAAAATCTCGACGGGGATGCTCAAACATTGCTCCGGCAGGCAGGGGAAAAATGGTGAAGCGGCTGGGTAAAAGACAAGCGTCCTATTTTGATAGCCTTAAACGAGAGACGAAAAATGATCAAGAAAGCTATTTTCGCTGTAGTTGTTTTATTTGGCGTATTTATTTTTGCAGTGCAGACGCCGGTAGCCCGTTCTACAGAAACCGGATTGGTACAACCACCTGCCAATTTTGACGGCCCAGAAACTTGGGCTGCTATGGGTGGTGATCCTGCCAATTATGATAGCGCCAATGATCCGGAATTATGGGCATATGCTGTTCATAGTTATGTCAATAATCAGACCACATATTTCAAGAGTCTTGGCTTTGATGATGCTACAGCTCAGAAGAAAGCATTAGAGACTTCTCTTGTTCAAAATCCTGATTATGCTCCCGTTTATGGATATACAATTCACAATGATCAGAATCAAATCCATGATCCGCTCAATCTTTATCAGGTAACTCAGTATAGTTCCGCTCCCGGTGGGGACAGTGCGACAAAGAAACTGTTAGATTTCAAAGAAGCGTTCACTTCCATATACATCAATGACAAGACTTTTATTGAACGCCCTTGGCTCGAAGGAAAATCAAAAGATCAATTCTGGCAAGAGTACCTTGCTCAGAATGGTCTGAATGAAGGGCTTACGGTTGATCAGTACATGGCGCGTTTGCGAGCGAGCGGCAAGGTTTCAAAGAATTGAGAGATGCCGGGAAAGTAATTACCGGATGCTGGGTATATGACCATCCCCATGCTGCCTCTCGTTTGTAACGACGGGGCAAGTGGCAAGGCGTTTTAACGCCATTAAATCCTACTTACTGGAGCTGTGATGGCAATTTGTTCAAAAATCACAGCCAATATCAATTAGGCTTCGCCAATAAATCCTTGACTGGACAGACAGTATCTGCTGGATATTCAGGCGCTTGACTTATGGATTCTTTAAGAATCTGAAATAGCAGGCCGCAAACACCAAGACAATGCCAATGTTTACCATCAACCGTTCCCAGAACCGATTCTTCAAGAACAGAAAATCCACACCCACGATAAGGGCTATCATTGCCAGAATGTAAAGCGCCACAAACATATCTCTTTTCATTTCAATCACAAAAATCATGCTGTCCCTCGTTTGTAACAAGGAGCAAGCGGCAAGGCGTTTTTAACGCTAGCAAACAAATGCCCCCTCGTTCGGAAACGAGAGGGAGCCTGGCGAATGCTGGAACCCTACTGTCACGGCACAATCCGCACCGCCCCTTGGTCGGCGGAGGCGGCAAGCAGGGCATAGGCCCGCAACGCCTTCGAGACCTGCCGCTGGCGTCCGGCGGGGGTAAAGGCCACCCTGCCCTTCGCCTCTTCTTTCTGGCGGCGGGCGGCAAGTTCCTTATCACTTAAAGCGACGCGGATGGTGCGGGCTGGAATGTTAATCTCAATGGTGTCGCCGTCCGCAACCAAAGCGATGGTGCCACCGGCCGCCGCTTCCGGCGACACATGGCCAATCGACAGCCCGGAGGTGCCTCCGGAAAAGCGGCCATCAGTGATCAGGGCGCAGGCCTGGCCCAATTGCATCGACTTCAAATACGAGGTAGGATAGAGCATCTCCTGCATTCCAGGGCCGCCCTTCGGCCCCTCGTAGCGGATAATCACCACATCGCCGGCCTGGATTTTGCCGCCGAGAATCGCCTCGCTGGCTTCCTCCTGCGAATTAACCACCTTGGCCGGCCCGGAAAAAACAAAAAGCTCCTCATCGACGCCGGCGGTTTTGACGATGCAGCCGTTCTCGGCCAGATTGCCAAAAAGAACGGCCAAGCCGCCATCAGAATTGTAGCAGTGAGCGAAGTCGCGGATGCAGCCTTTCTCTCGGTCAAGGTCAAGGCTGGCGAAACGGCTGTCCTGCGAGGCCATGACCAGATTCAGCCCGATATTGCCGGGGGCGGCGCGATAAAAAGCCTCGGCTGCCGCGTGATGGCCAGCGCTGCCAAGATCCCAGTCAGCGAGGGCCTCACCAAGGGTTTTGTAGTCGACGCGACCGACGGTGAGGTCAATCAGTCCCAGGCGGCCGAGAATCCCTAAAATGGCCATGATGCCGCCAGCGCGATGCACATCCTCGACATGATAAGCCTGGGTTGACGGCGCCACTTTGCACAGATGCGGCACGCGGCGCGACAGGGCGTCGATGTCGGCCATGGTGAAATCAACCCCGGCCTCGTGGGCGATGGCTAACAGATGCAGCACCGTGTTGGTCGAGCCACCCATGGCGATGTCCAGCGACATGGCGTTCATGAAAGCGGCCTTGGTGGCGACCCCGTGCGGCAGCACCGAGGCGTCGCCGCGCCCGTACCAGGCTTCGGTCATAAGCAAAAGCTGGTCGGCGGCCCGCTCGAAGAGTTTACCGCGCTCGATATGGGTGGCGACGACGGTGCCGTTGCCTGGCAGGGCCAGGCCCAATGCCTCATTCAGGCAGGTCATCGAGTTGGCCGTGAACATGCCGGAGCACGAACCGCAGGTTGGGCAGGCGCAGCGTTCGATACGCGCCACTTCTTCATCCGACACCCGCTGGTCGGCGGCGATGACCATGGCGTCAATCAGGTCGTATTTGCGGTCGCCGCCGCGTCCGGCCTCCATCGGCCCGCCGGAAACAAAAATGGTCGGAATGTTCAGGCGCATGGCCGCCATCAGCATCCCCGGCGTAATCTTGTCGCAGTTGGAGATGCAGATCATCGCGTCGACGGCGTGGGCTTGGCACATATATTCGACGCTGTCGGCGATAATCTCCCGTGACGGCAGCGAATAGAGCATGCCATCGTGGCCCATGGCGATGCCATCATCGATGGCGATGGTGTTGAACTCGGCGGCGAAACAGCCCTTTTCGGCGAAACGGGCGCGCAGCTTCTGGCCGATGCCGTGCAAATGGGCGTGGCCAGGCACCATCTGGGTAAACGAATTGACAATGGCGATGACCGGCTTGCCGAAATGCTCTTCTTTCATGCCGTTGGCGCGCCAGAGGCTACGCGCCCCGGCCATGCGCCGGCCTTGGGTGGTGATGTCGCTGCGCAGGGGAATGATCATAAAAACACCTTCACGAAAAATGGATTGAAACCAATAAACTCAGCTTGTGGCAATAAAACCGATGGGCTTGAGAAAACAAGTTGAAATTCTGGATGATTTTGCGGCATTATACAAGACTATCACGTTTATGACCTATGGATTTTGGAGATGCTCATGAAAAAATCAGAAATTGGCTATGGGACCCACGCCACGGTTGATGCCTATGATGGCGCCTCTGGCCTCGATATTACGGTGAGAGGAACCCCACAAGCCGCGGCCAACGGCGAGAGAGCCGGCAAGCCCTTGCCTGGGGGCAATCATTACCTCCGATGCGGCGGCGGCTTTGAAGCCAGCGTCGTCGCTCTATTTTCTTCGTGCTGATCGGCAGAAAATCGTATATCCTTTCCAATTTGGAAGCCTCCCTGTCGGCAAACCTGACAGTCCAGCGATCCGGCCCGCCGCTTCTCCACATCGGGCCACCCAAGGCGATCGCCAACTATGACCAATTGTTTGGCCTTTATATTTACGAACTGCCGATCGTCGGCAAGTAATTCCGGTTTTTCATGATCAAAAATTTCCTGCAACAAGCTATCCATCACCTGAAAAAATTCGTTTTCACCGGGCGGAAAAATCCCACGCCCGTAACCCACACCGCCGTCACTGATGATGAGCAACAGGCCGAAGGCGGGCGGCCCCGCTCGCCGCGGCGGCGCAAAGGCCGAAACAAAGGTGCCGCAATCGCCCCCTTGTCCGGCGGCTCCACCGTGGCCACATCCACAGAGGATGGTTGGCGGCCCGAGGATTTTATTGTGCCGCCGCAGGACAGCAAAAGCCGCTTTCACGACCTGCTGCTGCCGCCACCACTCATGCGCGGTATTTACGAGCAAGGGTTCGAGTACTGCACGCCGATTCAGGACAAAGCCTTGCCGGCGGTGCTGGCTGGCAAGAATCTGATCGGCAAGGCCAACACCGGCACCGGCAAAAGCGCGGTTTTTCTGCTGACGATTTTCGCCCGCATCCTGGAAATACGCGCCGTCGGCGAACAGCCGCGCTTGCCGCTGGCCTTGGTCATCGCGCCAACGCGGGAGCTGGTGGCCCAGATTGCCAAAGACGGAGCCGCCTTGGGCAAATACTGCGGCGCGCGGGTGGTGGCCGTCTACGGCGGCGCCGAATTGCAGGAACAGGAGCGCCGCCTGCGCCAGGGGGCCGAGGTGGTGGCGGCGACGCCCGGACGGCTGCTTGATTTTCTTCAGCGCGGCGCCTTGCGCCTCGACCACTGCCGGATACTCGTCATCGATGAGGCCGACCGGATGCTCGACATGGGTTTCATCCCCGATGTCCGCCGCATCGTTGGCCAGTTGCCGAAGAAAGAGACGCGCCAGACCATGCTGTTTTCGGCAACGGTCTCTGACGACGTGCGGCGGCTGGCCGCCCAATGGTGTATTGAACCCGAATACGTCGAGGCCGAGCCGGAACAGGTGGCGCAAGGAAGCATTGAACAGCGGCTTTATCTGGTCAGTGGCCAGGAAAAATTTGTCGTCCTCTATAATTTCCTCCGCCTGCATCCCGACCGACGGGCCTTGATCTTCGCCAACATGAAAAGCGAAGTCCACTCCCTCGCTCAGCGCCTGGCCGAACGCGGCATCGATTGCGCCGAACTGTCCGGCGACGTGCCTCAGGATAAGCGGGAACGGCGGCTGGAACGCTTCCGCAGCGGCGGCGCCAAAATCCTCATCGCCACCGATGTCGCCGGGCGCGGTCTGCACATCGACCAGGTGAGCTACGTTGTCAACTACACGCTACCGAACGAGGCGGAGGATTATGTCCACCGCATCGGGCGTACTGGCCGGGCCGGGGCCGCCGGAGTAGCAATTAGCTTCGCTGACGAGGAAGGCGCTTTCATGCTGCCGGAGATTGAAAACTACATTGGCCACAGTCTGCCCTGCATCACCCCGGACGAGGAATTGCTCGCCGCCTTGCCGCCAAAAATTGAAAAATCCGGTGGCGAAGCCAGCGGTAAACCAGCGGCGCGGACCCGGCGCCGGCGTGGCGGACGGCCGTCACCGCGACGTTAAAGATGTTTCCATGCCATTTTTTCGCTTTGCGATTGCCGAAAAAATGTGGCTATGGTAGAAAAAGCAGCTTTATCCGGTTAAATCCGGTTTGGTCCATAGGTCGCCGTTAGTCATGTCAGCGGCGGAAATTATCAACAACAACAGGCGCGACGTCCGCAGGAAGTCATTTTTATGAGCGAACAACTGAAAAACACAACCGACGGCACCGAAGAATTGAGCTTTGCCGAACTCTTCGAAATGGAAGAGAACAACAAAGTCATCAATGTCGGTGACGTGGCGACTGGCACCGTCATTGGCATGATCGACGATTTTTTCCTTGTTGATATCGGTGACAAGGCCGAAAGCTACATCCCAAAATCCGAATTCCGCCAGGAGGACGTTGACGCCATCAAGGTCGGCGACACCTTCGAAGTCCTGGTTGAGCGGCGCAAAGACGAAGGCGGCCTGCTGTTGTCCCGCGAGAAGGCCATCGCCATCAAGGTCTGGGAGAAAATCGCCCAGATTCAGGAGGCTGACGGCACCATCGACGGCAAGGTCGAGAGCCGGGTCAAGGGCGGCATGTCGGTTGATATTGGCGTCCCCGCTTTTCTGCCGTTCTCGCAGATTGACCTGCGCCCGGTCAAAGATCTGGATGCCCTCATTGGTCAGTCTTTCTCGTTCAAGATTCTGAAATTCAACAAGAAACGCAACAATGTCGTCATCTCCCGCCGCGCCATTCTCGAAGAGCAGCGTAGCAAACTGCGCGAGGAGATGCGCGACAAACTGCAGGAAGGCCATATCATCTGCGGCGCGGTCACCAATATCACCGATTACGGCCTGTTTATCGACATGGGCGGCATGGACGGCCTTTGCCATATTACCGACCTGTCCTGGGGCCGTGTTTCCCATCCGGCCAAGCTGTACAAGGTCGGCCAGGAAGTGGAAGTGAAAGTCCTCAAATACGACCGCGAGCATGACCGCGTTTCCCTGGGCGTCAAGCAACTGCGTCCCGACCCGTGGGAATCGGTGGTTGAGCGCTATCCGGTAAACCAGAAGGCCCATGGCCGCATCGTTTCCATCACCGATTACGGTGTCTTCGTCGAACTGGAGGAGGGCGTCGAGGGCCTGATTCATGTTTCGGAGATGACGTGGTCGAAGAAGCCGCGTCATCCTTCAAAGATGGTGGCGGTCGGCGACGAGGTGGATGTCATGGTCTTGAACATTGAGCCAGACACCAAACGCATCTCGCTTGGCATGAAGCAGCTTCTGCCCAATCCCTGGGATCAGGTCATTGAAAATTACCCGGTGGGTTCGATCATTGAGGGTAAGATCAAAAATATCACCGACTTCGGTGTCTTCATCGGCATTGAGGACGGCATTGACGGCCTGATCCATGTCTCGGATCTGTCGTGGATTGAGCGGATCAAACACCCTTCGGAGAAATACGCCAAGGGCGAGACCATTCAGGCGGTTGTCCTGAAAATTGACAAGGAAAACGAGCGCTTCTCGCTGGGCATCAAACAGCTGACGCCTGATCCGTGGCAGGCCGCCTACAACCACTATCCGGCGGGCACGGTGGTGAAAGGTGAAATCACCAATGTCACCGATTTTGGCATCTTTGTGAAACTGGAGGAAGGCATCGAAGGTTTGGTGCATGTCTCGGAAATTAGCAAAGACAAGGTGAAAACCCCGGTCGGCATGTATCAGGTCGGCGACACCCTGGAAGCGATTGTCATTAACGTCTCGGCAAAAGACCGCAAAATTGGCCTGTCGATCAAAACCCTCGACGAGGATGGAACGCCGACGGAACCGCCGGCGGCTCCGAATAATGATGGCCCCTCAACCTTCGGCGACCTGCTGAAGGCGGCGGCCAGCGGCAATCAGAACAACGAAAGCTAAGCGCTTCCGCCGTTGACTTAAGGTTTGCTCCCTCACGGTTTTCCAAGATGGAGCAAGCCTTTTTATCTGTTTTCCCTGTACGTTTGGACGTGAGTATGCTGAAGAAAGATGTAGTACAGATGGTTAGTGATGAATTGATGATGCAGAAGCAGGATGTGGAAATGGCTGTTGACATCCTGCTCGAAACTATGGCGCGCGGGCTGGAGGCGGAGCGCCGTATTGAATTGCGGGGCTTTGGCAGTTTTTCCATCCGCTCGCGGAAACCCCGCAACACGAAAAACCCACGCACCGGTCAGGTGATGGACATCCCGCCACGCCGGGCCCTGCACTTTACGATGAGCAAATCCCTGAAGGAAGCTCTGATCACAAAAAAAGACTGACGTCGCCCTTGCCCGTGCGGATGACCTCCGGGACATCGCCGGTCAGATCGACCACCGAAGATGGCTCGGCGTAGATCAAGCCGCCGTCGACAACCACATCGACGAGGTGGCTGATGGCGTCATGTACGAGGCTGGCATCGCTGGCGGCGGCATCGGCTGGCAGGCTGGTATTGACCAGGGGATTGCCGAGTTTCTTAACGAGGAGCTGGCAGATGGCGTTATTGGGCACGCGGATACCGACGGTCTTCTGCTTGGTCAGCATCAATTTGGGCACCAGCTTGCTGCCCGGCAAGACGAAGGTATAAGGGCCGGGCAGGCACTTTTTCAAGAGCCGGTAGGCGGTGTTCGAGACATGGGCGTAGGCGCTGATGTCGGTCAGGTGTGGGCAGACGAATGAAAAGGGCTTGTTTTGCGGACGCTGCTTGATCTGCATCACCCGTTTCACCGCCTTGGCGTTGAAAATATCGCAGCCGATGCCGTAACCGGTGTCGGTGGGGTAGCAAATCACCGCCCCGTTTTTGAGTTTGGCGACGACTTGTTGCGCCAGCCGCGGCTGAGGATTGTCGGGATTGATGGCGAGCAGCATGATGGTTGACCTGAAGAACGGAGCACGGGGATTTTCTTGGCCATGGTACTCACTTATCGCCATCGGCGCAGCCGGAAAATCCTTGGCCGGGCGCCCGGCCATCTTTCCCTTTCCCCTGTTTCCCGAATCGCCCATTCACGGCAAAAGGAGCGTCTATGCTATCGGATACCATTGAAATGGCTTTGACTTTTGACGACCTGCTTCTCGTCCCCGCCCATTCTCAGGTACTGCCGAACACGGTGTCGCTGGAAACCAGGCTCACCGACCGCATTAACCTGAAGACGCCTCTGATCAGCGCCGCCATGGATACCGTCACCGGCCACGCCACCGCCATCGCCATGGCCCGGGAAGGCGGCATCGGCATCATCCACAAAAACATGAGCATTGACGAGCAGATCATGGAGGTGGAACGGGTCAAAAAATCCGAATCCGGCATGATCATCGATCCGATCACCGTCGATCAGAACCAGTCGGTCGGCGAGGTGCAAAAAATCATGAGCACCTACAAAATTTCCGGCCTGCCGGTATTGAACAACGGCCAGTTGGCTGGAATCGTCACCAATCGTGACCTGCGCTTCGTCTCCGACGCCGATTTGCGGGTCGCCGACGTCATGACCTCGCACAACCTGGTCACCGCCAAGCCTGGCATAACTCTAGAGCATTCCAAGGCGCTTCTGCACGAACACCGTATTGAAAAACTGTTGGTCGTCGATGACCAGGGGGTTCTGAAGGGGCTGATCACGATAAAAGACCTGGAAAAAATCAAAAAATACCCGCACGCCACCAAGGACAGCTATGGCCGCCTGATTGTTGGCGCGGCTTTGGGCGTTAACGCCCACATTGAGGAACACGCCGAGCGTCTGATCAAAGCCGGGGTTGATGTCGTGGTCATCGACTCGGCGCACGGCCATTCGGAAGGGGTGCTGCGGGCGGTGCGCCAGGTGCGCGGCGCCTTTGCCGATTTGCAGATCATTGCCGGCAACGTCGCCACCGAAGAGGCGACCGAAGACCTGATCAAAGCCGGGGTCAACGCCGTCAAGGTCGGGGTTGGGCCAGGCTCGATCTGCACCACCCGCATCGTTGCCGGTGTCGGCGTGCCGCAGATGACGGCGATCCAAAAATGCGTCAAAGCCGGGCGCAGGCATGGCATCCCGATCATCTCCGACGGCGGCATCAAGCATTCCGGCGATCTGACCAAGGCCATCGGCGCCGGAGCCGATAGCGTCATGATCGGCAGCCTCCTGGCTGGCGCCGACGAAACGCCGGGCGAAACTTTTCTTTTCCAGGGACGCACCTACAAAGGTTACCGTGGCATGGGGTCGCTCGGCGCCATGAACCAGGGCTCCGCCGACCGCTACTTCCAGGAAGATGTCGTCAGTAGCTCAAAATATGTGCCAGAAGGGATTGAAGGCAAGGTGCCCTATCGCGGCTCGCTGGCCGGGGTCATCTACCAACTGCTCGGCGGCCTGCGCTCCGGCATGGGCTACGTCGGCGCCGCCAGTATTGCCGAATTACAGGAAAAAGCCCGCTTCGTCCGCATTTCCGCCGCTGGCCTGAAGGAATCCCACGTCCACGACGTCATCATCACCAAGGAAGCGCCCAACTACCACCATACGCCCTGAAACGCCACGGACAGGGATAGTCACCGCGAAAAGATCGTCATCCTCGAGTTTGGTTCCCAAACCACCCAACTGATCGCCCGCCGCATCCGCGAGCAGAAGGTGTTTTGCGAAATCCATCCCTTTTCGACATCGCTCGATAAAATCCGGGCGATGCGTCCCAAGGGCCTGGTGCTGTCCGGCGGCCCGTGCTCGGTCTACGACCAGGAGGCGCCGCGCAGCGACCCCGGTATCTTCAGCCTGGGCATCCCGGTTCTGGGAATTTGTTACGGTGCGCAGTTGATGGTCCAGCAACTGGGCGGTATCGTTGAAAAGGCCGAGAAACGCGAATTTGGCCGCGCTGACCTGAAAATCGCCGAGCCGATGGGCATCTTCGCCGATCTTGCCGTCCAAGAAGCGTATCAGGTGTGGATGAGTCACGGTGACCGCATTGAGCGCTTGCCCGATGATTTTGTCGCCAGCGCCGAAAGCGCTCATTCACCCTGCGCGGCGGTACGGCATAAAAGCCAGCCCTTTATTGGCGTCCAGTTCCATCCGGAGGTGGCGCACACCTTGATCGGCACGGAAATCCTCGGCAATTTTCTCTTTCAGGTCTGCGCTTGCAGCCCCAGTTGGACCATGCGCTCCTTCATCGACGCCACGGTGGCGGCCATCCACCAACAGGTTCAGGAGCGGCGGGCCATCTGCGCCCTGTCCGGCGGCGTCGATTCGTCAGTGGCGGCGGCTCTTGTTGATAAGGCGATTGGCGACCGGCTCACCTGCATCCACGTCGACAACGGCCTGATGCGCGGCGGCGAATCGGCGACGATATTAAAATTTTTCAAAGAAAACAGTAAATTAAATCTCATTGATGTTGATGCCAGCCGCTACTTCCTCAGTCGTCTGCAAGGCGTCAGCGACCCGGAAGAGAAGCGTAAACGAATAGGCCGCGGCTTCATCGAAATTTTTGAGCAAGAAGCCCATAAAATAGGACAGGTTGATTTTCTCGTCCAGGGCACCCTCTATCCCGATGTCATCGAGTCGGTGTCCTTTCGCGGCGCCGCCCCGATCAAGTCGCACCACAACGTTGGCGGCCTGCCAGAGATCATGCGCTTGACGCTGATTGAACCGCTGCGTGAACTGTTCAAGGACGAGGTGCGCCAGCTTGGCCAGGAACTTGGCCTGCCGGACGAGGCCATCCACCGCCAGCCCTTTCCGGGACCGGGACTGGGCATCCGCGTCCTCGGCGAAATCACCGAAGAACGGCTGACCATCTTGCGCCAGGCCGACGCCATTGTCCTCGAAGAGATGACAAAATCCGGCTGGTATCGCCGCGTCTGGCAATCGTTCGCGGTGCTCTTGCCGATTCAGACCGTCGGCGTCATGGGCGATGGCCGCACTTATGAACACGTCATTGCCCTGCGCGCCGTCGATTCGCGCGACGCCATGACCGCCGATTGGAGCCGCCTGCCCTACGACATCTTGGCCGTCATCTCGAACCGCATCATCAACGAAGTGCGCGGCGTCAACCGCGTCGTCTACGATATTTCCTCAAAACCGCCAGCCACCATCGAGTGGGAATAACTCCGCCGCCTGCCCCGGCGGAAAAGTCTTCCCAGGCCGAGATGGTGTTTATCGCCTCCATCCCAACGCCAAGCGAATGAGGCGATAGGTTTGCCCTTGCTGCCCTTCGTCTCCTGACGAGGAGCAGCAGGTTTCAAACTCGCCCTGCCTGCCTTCGGTAAAAATTCGGTAAATTCCCCCTTGACTGTATCAATCTTTTTGTTTAATGAACGCTTATAATTTTATTTAGAAAATTGTATCATAATACCATTTCTAAACTAAAACTCGAACAATTTTCCCCCTCGTAACCAAATTATGGAAATTTCTACTTCCAAACGCTACAATCTTTCGAGGGGATACTTACCATTAGCACCAGCCAGCACCAGCGCTTAGCGCCAGGGTGGCTGTTTCCATGGCAACGACCAAGCTGCCTGCCCGGCGTCCCCCCATCTCCCAGTGGGTGGGAACGTTTTTTCATTATCGGGAAGGAGGGGGAAAAATATGAAGAGGTCGAAGGCGGTAAGCGTATTTGCTGTGACACTTATGATGTTTGTAACAATACAGTGTTTAATTGCATGTGACAAAGATAAGGGCGCAATATTAAAGGGCTATGGAAAAGGCCAGGTTTTTTCGACGACTGATGATACCTATGTGTTAAATGATATCGTTCGTATCCCGAAATATGATTCTGATACATCGAAAGGCTATGCTGTCATTTTTTTAAAGAAGAAACCAACACTACCTATTATTAGTTTCGGTATGTCTAGCTTAGGTGGAGGTGCGACACCGACACAACCAACCGCCTTAAATAGATTTTCAGTTAATTGACGGCCATGACACTATTCCCAACCGGGGGATAGGTGCTAGTAGTAATGGTGAAGATCCGGAATTTAAAGGCAAAGTCACCTTCTCTTTTGTGCTGAAACAAGGAGCTGAGTTTCCGATGAGAGGTGTTTTTACTAAAAAAGATGGAGCTGAGCTTAAATCGTATCAAATAGATTTGTCCGGTATTAAAATTACTACAATAGAGGAACCAGCGCTGCCTCAGAAATGAGTAGTAGTTGGTATTAAAGTCCAATCCTCCTCTGCCCCTCGTCAAGAGGCGAGGGGCAGCAAGGGTAAATCATTCACCAAACCATCCGTAGGGGCGGCAACCTGCCGCCCGTCATGGTCGCGGCACAATGGGTATTAGGGGCGACAAAATGTCGCCCCTACGGCCAAACCATTGATAGGGGCGGGTTTCAAACCCGCCCCTATCTGCTGATTTCCATCAAAGAGGCGGCGATGATCTCTCGCATTTCCGGGCGCAGGCGGGAAACCGTCTCGCTCTCGTCATGGATAAGCGCCTCGAACCAGGCGCGGCAGGTCTTGATCTGGCCGGCGGGCCAGCGTTGGGTAAAACCGGCCTGACCGGCGGTGGCCACGGCTTCCGGATAATCGCGGCGGCCATGCGCCCAGTTGATGGTCTCCTGAAAATAGAGAAACATGCGGTTCATGAGGACAAACAGCAGGTTGATGTTGCTGTTCGGGCCGATCTGCAGCGACTCTTCACCCAAAGGGATGCCTATAATCTTCACCCCCTTGACCAGCTGCTCGCCGCCGAGCCAGGCGCCCGCCGCGCCAACCACCCCACCCAGCGAGGCAAAAAGGCCAAGGGAAGCGCCGCCAGCCAGGGCATCCAAGCCCACGGCCACGGCCGCTCCCCCCAAAGCCCCCAAAATCACCAGTTGCTGACGGCTGAGGCCAAGCAGGCTCCAGGTGGTTTCGCTGAACAGGTCTTGATCAAGAATCGAGTGACCAGCCAGCCGGTAGTAAAAACGCCGGTGCCGGAACAGATCGCGCAAACGTTCCTGCGCCCGTTTTTCCTTTTCGGCGACACTGGCGCAGTATTTTTTCCGCAACCGCGCCATGAAGGCCGCCTCATCCCTGAGGCGAGAGCGGCTTTCGTTGAGGCGGAAGGCGAGAATCTCTTCGAGCATGGCCAGTATAATTTCAACGCTAGTGTCGAGACGCGCCTGCCAATCCTTTTTTACCGCCGCCACCACTTCGGCAATTACCGGCTGCCATTCCTGGTCGATGGCTTGCAGGGCGTCGAGCAGGGCGATACGTTCGGCGTAGGTGACGCGGTGGGCGTTGAACATGCGGTTGGCGTTGAAATTGCGGCGGAATTCGCTGCGCCAGTCTTCAAGGTAGCGCTGGTCATCATCCTTGCAATTGATAACCGCCATGCGGGGCCGCTCGGTCAGCCTGAGTGCCTCCATCTCGTCGCGGTCAACCTGGCGCAGTGGCCGTGAACCATCGGCGACATAGAGAATCGCCGCCCCTCGGGCCACCGGAGCCAGTAGCTCAAGATCGTCACGCAAACTCGTATCGCTCACGAAACGCTGGCGTAGCGCCTCGGCGGGATTAGCCTCCTTGCCAGCCAGCTTTTTCAGTTCATAAAGCAGGCGTTCCGGGTGTTGAAAACCCGGTGTGTCGATGAAACGCAAAATTTCCCGCCCGTCGATCAGCACCGGGAAAGCGCGGCATTTGGTGGTCTCGCCGGGAAAGGGGCTGACCCGCACCGAGTCGTCTTCGGCCAAGGTCGATAGAACCGATGATTTTCCCTCGTTGGGATGGCCGATAACAGCAATCTCCAGCACCGGCATCAAGAGTCCTCCGCGGCGAAGGGAAGGAGACGCAGGGCCGGGTCAGCCAACGCCGCCAGTTTTTGCCGCCACACCGTCACCATCACCGGATCGTCAGGGGGAACGAGGGCCGAAGATGGCGGCGCTGGCGCTGGCGTCGACTCGCCGTTTTTCCCTTTGCCAATCAGGAGAAGAATGATTTGTCCCTCTGAGCCGATGGCCTGGCGCAGTTGCCGCAGTAGTTCCATAAAGCTGGCAATCGGCGGCAGCCAGGATTCGGCTAAAAGGCACAGGGCCGCTGCCGGAGCAAGGGTCTTCATCTCTTCGGCGACGGCGGCGGGCAAGGCCAGTTGCGCCCCGTACTCGGCGGGAATAGGCCGGAGCGCCGTAAGGCTCAGGCCCTGCCGGGCCAGCCAATCAGTGATGGCATCCTTGGGCAAGTCAGGCTGAAGTTCCGCTGGAACAAGGAGCAGAGCCGGGCGGGCTGGCGCGCTCTCTGGCCGCTCTTTGCGGGGTGTCGCAGGCATGGTAATGGCAATCTCGCCACCAGTGTCGGGCAGGCCAGCGGTTGTGACCAAAGGACTACGCATCCGCTGCCACAGTTCGTCGGCTTCCGGCATCCGCGACAGGCTTTGCGCCAGCGCCCGCCGCCCTTGCCAGCGGCAGAACAACCACAGAACCAGCCGCGGCAGGAGGCCATAGGCCACGAGACAGAGCAGAAGAAATGGCCACCAGGAAACCAGGTCTTCGCTTTGCAGGCGGACGATTCCCTCTTTCAAAACAATGTGACTGCCGACGATCTGGACCAGACTGGGATGGCCAACCCCTTCCGGCCATAGCCACGACCAGGGCAAGGCCAAAAAACGCACCGCGGCAAAGAGCTTTTCCGCGGAAAAAGCCATGGTCGATTGCCAGCCAAAGGCAAGATCGGTGACAGCGATCTTCAACAGCGCCGAAGCCAGCACCCCGATATTGATGGCGCAGGCAAAAATTTGCGTCAAGGAGACGGCCAGCCAGAAAAAAACCTTGCCTAGCCGCCCGGCAAACAATCGTCCCTGACTGGCAAAGGCTGTCAAACGCAGGCGTTTTTCGGCGCCGAGACAGTTAAACAATTTTTTCCAGGCGGCGGTGTAGCAGTAACGCAGCAATGTTCCCGCTAATTGCAGCGGTGGATACAGGCCGAAACCGTGCCCGGGCAGCAAGGCGACGACAGCCAATAGCAGGAAGAACCATTGCGGCAGGAGGAAGACGACAAAAAAATAGAGAACGTTGACCGGTGCTTGCCCCAGGTAGATAAAAAATCCCCAGCCGGCGGCAAAACCAAAAATGAGGCCGAAAAGGGCGAGAAAAAGCCTGACCACCCCTAAAGCCGAAGTAAAAATCTCGCCCGGCGTCGCGCGCCCAGCCTCGCGCCGCCGCGCCTGGAGCCAGGCGGCCAGCGCCTGCTCTTTGGCGGCGCCTGAGACTTCTTCAACAACCTGCCGGTCGCGCTCACGCAGGGTTTGATAGGGCGTGTCCTGGTCAAGGGCCGCGAAGTATTCCAGATCAATACTGTCGCCGATGCTCCATGTGGTTTTCATGATGGGGATTCTACCAGAAGGTCGGGCCAGGTTCCAGTGGCTGCCGGAGCGAAGTGGCGTTATGCGTCTTTTGCGCCAAGGTTTCGACACAAGTCACAAGGGGATCAAGGCCTGGCTGCTCCTCGTTTGGAGACGAGAAGCAGTGAGATCAATGGAATGCTTAGGAATACTTACTTGGCGCGGGCGGCCAGCAGCTTTTCGCGCAATTCTTGGTGCCAGCCTTGTTCTTTGCCGTAATCGACCAGGTCGCGGGGATAAAAATTCAGGTTGCGATACGACGAATCGTCAAGTTTGTTCAACGCCGTCAGCATCCCGGTTTCAAGGGCCCAGTAGCCAAAATGGCAATCAGACGCCTCTTTGTGGTTGTTATACCAAACGCAGTTTTTGATGGCTTTGCTCTTGTACCACCTCTTCAAATAGACGAGCATGGCCGCCTCCTGCTTATCCCGGCCACCTTTCAAACCTTCAGCCAATATCCCATAAGGATCCGGGTGCAAAACCGGCGCGTTTTTCCCTGGAAAATCCGGCACGCCTAAAGACGCGAAAAAGGCGTGTATCAGCGGATCGTGCCCATGCTCCGGGTCGCGGTTGAGGAAGCTGGCAATCACCGGCACATACTGCGGCAGGTTGAACAAAACCGCCCAACTGAACCACAGTAGGCATACCGTTGCGCGCCGTTGAAAACGTCTTCGCTCTGGAGCAGTTGACCGTTTACATCGTAGTTGAATTTCTTACTGACCGGCGGCCTGGTGTCGAACGAAACGCCCAGCGCCCGCATCTGGCCTTCGGGGTCAAAGTAGCCGCTTTGCGTGCGGACTATTCTCGAAAGCGGGTCATACTCC
>JAIRRG010000150.1 GCA_031256095.1 Desulfobulbaceae bacterium | reverse complement strand
TTGATCGGGGTCGGCGTCGGCGAGAGCAAGGCGGTTTCATCGCCATCGCAGTGGTCGGAGTGCTGACGGCAGGCGAACATCCAGCCTTGGCGCACGGCCTGTAATCGCTCGTCATGGCTCGGACCATTATCTTTTTTCATGGCTAAGGTGTTGACGGCGCGGCTGGCTTCGCCCAGTTTTGCCCCCAGTTTATAGAGAATAAAACCACTGAAGGCGTCGGCCGTCAGCTCGCCGTGCGGCTGCCAATCGCCTTCAACGAGAGGCTGGCCGGCAATGTGGTGACCAATTTCATGAGCTATGATGCTGATAGGAGCCCAGTTGCCATCAGCGCTGGCCTGCTGGGCCGTTTTCATGAACTGCTCGTTACAGACGAGGGCGCGTTTGCCGTGCCCATCTTTATCAACAAGGATCACCGCCGCCGCATTGGCCACCGCCGAGCTGGCATAGAGGGCGAAATTTCGCGGCAGCCCAGTGTGGCGCATGATGGCGCCAACGACCTCGGTTTCCAGGCCGGGGGCGACCTCGTTCAGGGCCGAGCTATTGACGTTGGCCGGCTGGCCGTCGAAAGCATGGCCGGTCAGGACGCGAAAATTGTCGGCAGCGGCGGTTTCGACAAGCCAGGTGACAGCAATGACAACAAGGGTCAAACGAAGCAAAATACGCATGGGCAATTCTCAATGCGGGAAAAAGCAAAGGGTGTATAAGACGGTCTGTCTATAGTCGGCGTTATCTTAGCATAGACTGCCCGGCTGGGTAGTTTTTTTTGCCGACGCCGAAATTTTGGCTTTCATTTCGCGCCACTGGACAAATTATCGGCAATCGTCTACTCTGACTAAGTTCGTCATAATATGGTCATTTTCACACGGTTACGCGGCAGGAAAGACCGTTTTTTCTTTCTTTATATCCTACAATGCTTCAGGAAACATGCCGGGTCATCCGGTTGGAACGCCTCTCGGCTGATACGTGGCATCTCTTTTTAGCCGCGCCCGGCATTACCGCCCGCGTCCACGCTGGCCAGTTTGTTATGGCCGCTGTCGGCGCCGGTTACGATCCTCTCTTGCGCCGTCCCTTCTCGGTGCACTTCGCTGAAGGTGACGATCTTATCCTGTATTTTCGCGTCGTTGGCAAGGGTACAGAGATGCTGGCGTCGCTTCATCCTGGCGACAGGCTATCGCTTTTAGGCCCGCTTGGCAAGGGCTTCAAACTGACGGAGGGACTAGCGATTCTCGTCGGCGGCGGCATCGGCATCGCGCCGCTGCTGCTCTTGGCCAAAGAATTGGCCGATGGAAACAATCCAGCCGCCGCCATCATCCTGGCCGGTCGTACCAAAGCCGAAGTGACGCCGCTGGCCGCCTCTTTTCAGCCATGGACGAAAAATCTCATCTTTGCCACCGACGACGGCAGTTTCGGCATACGTGGCCGGGCCGACGAAGCCGTGGCCTCACTGCCGCCCATGCCCGGCGCCGTAGTTTACACCTGTGGGCCGCAGCCGATGCTGCGGGCCATCGCCCACTTTTGCCGTGACCATAAAATGAAATGCCAGGTTTCAGTGGAAAGCGCCATGGCCTGTGGCATGGGCGCCTGCCTTGGCTGCGCCCGGCCCGCCGCCCGGCCTGCCGAAGGTGGCGGCTATGTTCATGTCTGCCTTGATGGTCCAGTTTTTGACGCCGAGGCCTTGCCATGGGACTGACGGCTTCTCCAGATCTGACGGTTGACATCGGTGGCCTGACCCTGAAAAATCCGGTCATGACTGCCTCCGGCACCTTTGGTTATGCCAGGGAATTTGCGCCCTTCATGGATCTTTCCCGGCTCGGGGCGATCATCGTTAAAGGCATCTCGCTCAAACCCAGGCCTGGCAATCCGCCGCCGCGCATCGTCGAGATCGCCTGCGGCATGCTCAACGCCATTGGTTTGGAAAACGTCGGCGTCGAGCGTTTCATCGCGGACAAAATGCCCTACCTGCGCCGTCTCGATACGCCCGTCATCGTCAATGTTTTGGGCGAGACCGTTGAAGAATACGGCGAGATTGCCCGCCGGCTATCGGGCGTCCCCGGCGTTGCGGCACTCGAGGTGAATATCTCCTGCCCGAATGTGCAAAAGGGCGGCGTCGCCTTTGGCTCCGACCCGGCGGCGGCGGCCAAGGTGACGGCAACGGCGAAGAAAAATTGCGCCCTGCCGGTGATGGTAAAACTGTCGCCGAACGTTACCGACATTGCCGCCATCGCCAAGGCCGTCGAAGACGCCGGGGCCGATTCAATCTCGCTTATCAACACCCTTTTAGCTATGGCGGTGGATATAAACAGCCGCAGGCCGAAACTGGCCAATGTTATGGGCGGCCTGTCCGGCCCGGCGATCAAACCCATTGCCGTCAGGATGGTTTATCAGGCCAGCCGGGCCGTGAAAATTCCGGTTATCGGCATCGGCGGCGTCACGACCGCTGACGACGCGTTGGAATTCATCATCGCCGGGGCCAGCGCCGTCCAGCTTGGCACCGCCAGTTTTCGTGACGCGGCAGCGGCGGCGAAGGTGCTTGATGGCATTGATGGCTGGCTACGCCAGCAAGGCATCGCCAGCGTCGCCGGGCTGATTGGCTCCCTGCGGCTTGATTGAATTTCTGGAAGAACAATGATTAGCGGAAATACTAAGGTTTATGGCATCCTGGGGCAGCCAGTGCGCCATTCTTTAAGCCCTACGATGCAGAATGCCGCCTTTGCCGCTGTCGGTCTCGATGCCGTCTATCTGCCGATGCCGGTTGACGACATCGCCGATGCCATTCACGGCATTCGCGCCCTGGGTTTGGCCGGGGTCAGCGTCACCATCCCGTTCAAAGAAAGGGTGATGCCTTATCTCGACTATCTTGATGACATTTCGCGGCAAATCGGCGCCGTCAACACCATCAAAATTGCAGAAACCGCCACCGGACGTTTTCTCTACGGCAGCAATACCGATTGGCAGGGGGCGGTCCGCGCTTTACAGGAAGTAACGGCATTGCCGGACAAGCAGGTGGTGGTTTTGGGGTCTGGCGGCTCGGCGCGGGCGGTGGGTTTTGGCCTGCTCGACGCCGGGGCGAGAGTAACCCTGTGCAGCCGCGACCCGCACAAGGGACAGAAATTGGCGGCGCGGCTGCGCTGTAGGTGGGCGCCGCTGTCGACGGCTGACGCCTTGCGTGCCGACATCCTGATCAACACCACTTCGGTTGGCATGAACAGCGACGAAAGCCTGATACTGCCTTTGACCCTGCGCCATTACAATGTGGTGATGGACATCATCTATTCGCCCTTGCATACGCGGCTTTTGCGCGATGCGGCCATGGCCGGCTGCAAGGTCATCCATGGCCTGGAAATGCTGCTTTTTCAGGGTGTTGCCCAATTTGAACTGTGGACGGAAAAAAAAGCGCCGGTGGCCGTCATGCGCCAGGCGCTGTTAAGCGTGGTCTCCGACGGTAGGGAAAGCAAATGAAGACAATCCAGCCGGTGGCAAAAATTGACGTGGCTTTGGAAGTGCCTGGTTCCAAAAGTATCACCCAGCGGGCGCTGGTGGCGGCGGCCTTGGCCGAAGGCGACAGTGTACTGACTAATCCTTTGGTCAGTGAAGACACCAACTACAGCATCGCCGCCTTACGGCAATTGGGTATTGGGGTCGAGTGCCAGCCGGACCACTGGCGGGTCGCCGGGCGGGGCGGATCGATCCGCGCTGCGGCGAGCGATATTTTCCTCGGCAATAACGGCACCGCCACCCGTTTTCTGACTTCCGTCGCCGCCCTGGCCGAAGAGGGCACAATTCGCATTGATGGCAACCAGCGGATGCGCGAGCGGCCGATCGGCCCATTGCTGGCCGCCTTGCGCGGCTGGGGCGTCGACATCCGCGATGAGATGGGCAAAGCCTGCCCGCCGCTGGTCATCAACGGCCATGGCATTGCCGGCGGCGCCACGGTCTTGCCGGAAGGAAAAAGCAGCCAATATCTGTCGTCGCTGCTGTTGGTGGCGCCCTACGCCCGGCAAGCGGCAACGATCCGGGTTGAGGGCGAGGTGCTGTCAAAGCCTTACGTGGCGATGACACTGGCGGTGATGGCCGAATTCGGTATTCAAGCCGATTTTAACCGTGATTTCACCAACTTCACAATTAGTCAAGGCCACTACCAGGGCCGCGAATATGCTATTGAGGGTGACGCCTCCAGCGCCTCATACTTCTGGGCGGCGGCGGCGGTCACGGCTGGGCGGATTTGCGTGAAAAACCTGCCAGTGCCGTCTTTGCAGGGCGACGCCATGTTCGTCGCCCTTTTGGCCCGCATGGGTTGCGAAGTCAAGCAGGCCGAACGCGGCTTCACGCTCACCGGCGGTGAAAGGCTCGAAGGCATTGAGGTCGATATGGGCAACATGCCGGATGTGGCGCCGACCTTGGCGGTGGTCGCCGCCTTTGCCCACGGGGATACAGTCATCAATAATATCGCCCATCTTCGCATCAAGGAATGCGACCGGCTGTCGGCGGTGGTGACGGAACTGAAAAAACTGGGCGTTGACGCCGAGGAATTCCCGGACAAAATGATCATCCACGGTCAGGGCGGCGCTGGCCTGCATGGCGCCGCCATTGACACCTACCGTGATCACCGCATCGCCATGAGCTTTGCCGTCGCCGGGCTGAGGATTCCCGGTGTCGAAATCATCGATGAGGGCTGCGTGAAGAAATCCTTCCCCGATTTCTGGCGGCGCTGGGAATTACTGCAAGGGGCGGCGTGATCGTGAATCTTTTAAGAAAAAGTCAATATAACGCCAAATGCGAGACATCGATAACCCAAAAATAGGGCGGATATGCCTTCGCGATAGTTGGGATTGAAAAATTCCCGCTTACTCTATTATTGACGGGAACCGATTTTGGAGAACATATGCCAGCATATTTCATTGTTAGCGTCGATATCCCTGATCCGGTAAACCGGATACCCTATGACAACTATATTGCCAAAGTACGTCCTATTGTTGAACGCTGGAGCGGGGAATATCTTGTGCGTAGCGAAAACATTCACCATATTGCAGGCGAATGGAGACCGGACAGGGTCATCGTCATCCGCTTTCCCGACATGCGAGCCTCGCAAAATTGCTTTGCCTCCCCTGAGTACAAAGAAATAGAAAATCTGCGCATCTGCTCGGTCAAGGCGAGCGCTGTAATTGTCGCTGACTAGGTTTGCGATATAATTCGACTTATAAATCAAAGCTTATATAGTAGCCTGTACTGATACAGTATTCGGCTGACAGTGTCCCAAAACTGGAATAAGTTTTACCCTCAGGCGATTCGATACATTGAAGTGAAAACGACGGCTGGCTGCCAGACGACCGACGCCAGCAACGAAGAATCCCGGA
>JAIRRG010000140.1 GCA_031256095.1 Desulfobulbaceae bacterium | reverse complement strand
GGTCATGCACTATTACAACACTGATTTGGCCCCTACGTTAGACGATAAGGTGCCGGTGAGTGACAGAGATAACAATAACAGGCAGCATCTTGTCACCTTTACGGTCGGTTTTGGCGTCGCCGGAACGATCCCCTTAAACGATATGAACAAGGATGGCGTCATTGATCCTCCGGGATGCGCGTATGCGGAAAATCCTTACTTCAATAAACCGGCTTGTACCGTCATGCCGGCTTGGCCAAACGATCTGAGCGTCATCAATGCCAAGATTGACGATCTGTGGCATGCCGCCGTCAACGGCCATGGCCAGTATTTCAACGCCGCCACTCCCAAGCAATTATCGGAGGCGCTGGCGGCCATCACCACCGACATATCGAGACGCCAGGCGGTGGGCGCTGCCGCCGCCGTCAGCAACAGTGGTCAGTTGAGCGACAACAGTACCGTTTATATCGGGCGCTACAGCACCGTCGATATGACCGGGCGGCTTTTCGCCTATCGTATCAGCAAATTAAATGGTCAGGTCGATACCAGCGACGGGGCGGAACTGTGGGAAGCGGCGGAAAAGTTGCGCAAGAAAGCGACTGGCGACCGCGTCATCTTCACTTCAAATGGCGATGGCCTGGCCCTTGATTTTACCACGAGCGGCCTCAGTTCCTTGCTCCCGGCGCAGCGGCGGATATTCGGCGGCGATGCGGCTGTTTTTGCCAACAGCATCGATTGGCTTCGTGGCCGCAACAACATCGCCGGTCTGCGTAAACGCGGCGGCCAGAGCGCTGGCGATAACGTCCTCGGCGATATTATTCATTCCTCGCCGGTATTGGTGCGCCCCGCTGCCTCTGAGCAAGAGGATAATAACGGAGACGGCACCATCTTTGTCGGCGCCAACGACGGCATGTTGCATGCCTTTAACAGCAAAAATGGCGAAGAGCGCTTCGCCTTCATTCCCAGCCAAGTTCACGATCATCTGCTGGCGCTGGCCGATGAAAAATACGCGACTGATCCAGCGAAGCCGCACCGTTACTATGTCGATGGCGCCATGGCGGCGAGACGGATGGCTTACATGGAAGCTGGCACAAGAAAGGATACTTATCTGCTGGTCTCCGGTCTTGGCCGTGGCGGCAAGGGCTATTTTGCCCTTGATGTGACGAAAGCCGATGCGGTCAATTCTTTCGCCGCCGCTTCATCAATCTTGAAATGGGAATATCCGCGCCGCTCGATGCTGACAACACCCGCCGATGCTGCCGAAGGTTTTATACCCACGGTAACTGACTGTTCGTGGCACGCGAGCGATAAGAACAACCCGGATGGCGACGGCGCCCTATATTGCGCGGCGGCTGGCGGCGACCAGAAGACGCTTGCCTATCGTGATGACGATCTCGGCTACTCGTACAGCACGCCGGTTATTACCCGCAGCTACCGCGCCATGCCGTCCACCGGCGCCGATTCCTGGGTGGTATTCTTCGGCAACGGTTACGGCAGTAAAAACGGGCACGCCGTTCTCTATGCCCTCGACGCCATGAGCGGCAAACTCTTGCGCAAGATTGATACCGGCGTTGGCGCCGCCATTCCAGCAAATGGCCTGTCTTCGCCCGCCGCCGTCGATGTCGATGATGATGATCGCACTGATTTCCTTTATGCCGGTGACTTGTACGGCAATCTATGGAAGTTCGATGTGCGGTCAAAGAACCCGTCAGATTGGCGAATCGCCTATGAAGACGGCAATCACAGGCCGCAGCCGCTGTTTACCACCAAGCCGCCCGAAGCCTCTCCAACCGATCCCGTCAAAATCGGCCAGGCGATCACCGCCCGGCCAAATGTCATGCGCCACTGTAGCCGGCCCGGCTACATGGTGCTGTTCGGCACCGGACAATTTCTCGGCGATGGCGATTTACAGGGTAGGTGGGCCTATCAGGCACAGAATCTTTTTGCTATCTGGGATAACGACGGCGCTGGCAAAACAACTGACGGCAAAGAGCCGGCGGTTGACCCGAGCAAGTATCTCGGCTTCTGGAACAGAGAGAACAATTCCTTTGTCAATACCGCCTTTCCTGGGGCGTCGCTATTAAAACAGGAGGTGATCTATCAAGGGCAAGCCTGTGAAAATCAGGCAAAAAACGTCCATTGCCAGGAAGGGCGGGTAATCAGCGGAAATAAGCCCTCCTGGTACAATGGCACAAGCGGCCATGTCGGCTGGTACCTGAACCTGCCAGGCTCCGGCGCGATTAATACCGTAACGGCGGCAATGCCGCCGCCTGAGCCTGACGCCAACGGCAACATGGCTACCATCAGTGAACGGGCCGTACAGGATATGATTATCCGCAATCAGGCGGTCATCGTTATTTCCTTTATTCCCAATAATGAAGGATGCTCTGCCGGCGGCCAGTCGGTGCTGCATGAGCTCACGGCCTGTAGCGGCGAGGGTTTTAGCGAAGCGCGGCTTGACTTGGGCGATGGGCAATTGAATGACGGCGATTACTTCATCATCGGTGGCAACAGCAAAGCAACTGTCAGCGGTATTTTCATGCCGGGAAAAGCCTTCAATCCGGTATTTGTCGGCGGTACTGATGGCAAGAAGGGCACGGAAATCAAGATCATGCCCAGTTCATCGGGAAATGTGACAAGCCAGGTGGAGATGAATGGCGGCAACCGGATCAACTATTGGCGGGAAGTGGGGAATAATTGACACTATTTCTAAATTTATACCATCTTTTATTGGTAATGCAAATTATCTGTTTAATTTTATATGAAATTACAATTGGTTACCATCGAGCATACTTGTACCAACACAAGAAAATGGTATTAAACTTCAATAATTTTCTGTGTCATTGCGAGCGAAGCGAAGCAATCCATGTTGTGGCAATAATTAAAAAATTGATTGCTTCCGCTACACTTCGCTCGCGGCAGGCTTACTCTGTTCCTCGCGATTACTGGGATTACTATAAAAGTTTTGATTTATAAATCGAATGAAATGGAGAGATGAGGGATAAAAATCGCTTTTCATCCCTCAGCGTTATGAACCGATGAAAGCGGTGAAAGAGGGGAAAATGCGTTCTTCGCCTGCTGTCGTGGCTGTATTGGCGCTCCTGCTGGCATCGGCGATATCGGGCGGCGCCAGCGCTATCGGTTTTGCCGCCGAAGTTAAGGCGCCGCTTTTCCAGAGTTTTGAAGGGGTCATTTCCCGGATAAATCATAAGGAAGTCGTCATCAATGATGTTGCCTTTCCCCTTCAGTCAATGGCTCATTTCGATTTCAGCCGTCTCGTTGCCGGCACCTATGTATCTTTTCGCCTGAATGCCGACGGCATGGTTGTCGGTCTGACCGCCACTGACCGTCCTCCGCAGCCAACTGACGAAAAGAGATTTTTCGGCCCGGCCACGGTGCCTGAAACACCGCCGCCACCCTCGGCAAATGGCGCATCGCCAAAGGCGTCTTCACCTATTAAGCGGCAAAATGGCGTGTGGACCAATTGAGCAATTTATAAATTAAAACTTCAATAATTTTCTGTGTCATTGC
>JAIRRG010000123.1 GCA_031256095.1 Desulfobulbaceae bacterium | reverse complement strand
AAGAGGCCGAAGGTGATATTTGATGGCTGAAAATGTGCCGGGTCGCTGGCGGTCAAATGCCTGATCAACGCGCCTAAGGTGGTTTCCGGCGGCGGCGTTACGGCAGCGAGGCCCTTGGTCAGGCGGGCGGCATTGATGCCGGCCACAAGGCCCATGGCCGCCGATTCAACATAGCCTTCAACACCGGTGAGCTGGCCGGCGATGAAGAGGGAGGGGCGCTGCTTCGTTTGCAGGCTGGGCGATAAAATTTTCGGGGCGCAAATGAAGGTGTTGCGGTGGATTGATCCCAGTCGCAGAAAGTCGGCCTTGGCCAAACCCGGAATCAGCCGGAAGATGCGTTGTTGTTCTCCATGGGTCAGTTTGGTTTGAAAACCGACCAGGTTGTAGCTATGGCCGTCTTTGTCTTCGCGGCGCAACTGCACCACCGCGTAAGGCTCGCGTCCTGTTTTCGGGTCGGCGAGGCCAACCGGTTTCATCGGCCCGAAACGCAAGGTGTTGTCGCCGCGGGCGGCCAGCACCTCAATGGGCAGGCAGCCCTCAAAATATTTTGCCTCTTCAAAATCGCGCAAGGGCACATATCGGCCGCCGCGCAACTCGCTGATAAAGTTAGAGTATTCTTCTTTTGTCAGCGGGCAGTTCAGATAATCGCCTGGCCCGTCGTCGTAGCGTGATTTCTCATAGATGACGGCGCGATCAAGCGATTCGACGGCGACAATCGGGGCGATGGCATCGTAGAAAGACAGACCGGCTTCCCCCGTGAAGGCGACGAGCGAGGCGGCCATGGCGTCGCTGGTCAAGGGGCCGGTGGCCAGGATCAGCGGCCAGGTGCTGGCCGCTGGCAACTCCTTGATTTCTTCTCTGATAATTTCAAGCAAGGGATGGCCGGTTAGCGTCTTGGTGATGTGGGCGGAAAAGGCTGTCCGGTCAACGGCCAGGGCGCGACCGGCCGGGACTTGGCTGGCGAGCGCCGCTGTCATAACTAATGAATCCAGCCGCCGCATCTCTTCTTTTAACAACCCGACGGCGTTGGCGGTATCTCTGGCCCGCAGTGAATTGCTGCATACCAGCTCGGCGAGAAGCGGCGAGCTGTGCGCCGGGCTGAAGCGTTGCGGCTTCATGTCGTAAAGCAATACCTTGACCCCGCGCCGTGCCGTCTGCCAGGCTGCCTCACAACCGGCCAGGCCGCCGCCGATGATGGTGATTTTCACGTGCGGTAGAACCATTGTTTGATCTCTTGATGGCTAAAGCGCCGCACCACTGGCCGGCCATGCGGGCAATGGGAAAACAGGTCGGCCTTGGCCATTTTTTTTAACAGGTCGCGGATTTCCTCCTCGCTCATCTCATGCCCTGCCTTGACCGCCGCCTTGCAGGCCATGCCGGCGAGGATGTCTTCAAGCAGATGGGCGTGATCGCCCCGGTCTTCCGTGAATTGCCGCAGCAAATCGACAAGGAGAACAGCCGGATCACTGTCGGCGGCAAAAGCCGGCACCGCCTTGATGATGTGGGTGGCGCCGCCAAATTCCTCTACTTCAAAACCGAGCCGGGCCAATTCCTCGCGCCGCTGTTCCAGTATCTGTCCCTGACGTGGCGAAAGCTCGAGCGAAACCGGAAACAGCAGCCGTTGCCCGGCCAGCTTTTGCGCCTGATAGCTGGCCAGGAGTTCCTCGTAGAGCAGACGCTCGTGCGCCGCGTGCTGGTCGATGATCACCAGGCCATCCCGATTTTCGCAAATGATATAGAGGTTTGCCGCCTGGCCGATCAGCCTGAGACCGGCGATGCCGTCGGCCACCACGAACATGTCGGCTGGACTTGGTGACGGCGCTTTGGCTGGTGGTTCCAGCGGCGGTTCCACTGGTGGTGTCGGTGGCGGCGCCGTAAAGGATGGCGACGGCGCGTAAGGCTGTTCCGGCGCTGGCGGTATCGGTCTGGTCATGGTCCTTGGCCGGTAGCTGGTCGGGCTGACAGCTTCGGCGGTGCCGGGAGATTCGTCCTCGACCATGCTGGGCCAACGCTGGGTGAGGCCAGCCGGTGGCTCTAAGGGCGTCGGCTGCACGTCCGGGCGCAGGGCCGGGCTGAAGATTTTTTCCTGATAATTCCGCTGCTCGACCCGCATCGCTTGCCGCACTGCCTCGGCAACAAAGTCATGCACTTCTTGGCCATGGCGGAAACGCACCTCGTGTTTGGCGGGATGGACATTGACATCAACCTGGCCGGGGTCGATGCTCAGATGCAAAGCGCCAGCGGCAAAGCGTCCCTTCATGAGAAAGCCGGTCATGCCCTCGGCGACGGCGTGGCTGAAAAGCCGGTCGCGCACGGCCCGGCCATTGACAAAAAGCCGCAGCATTGCTCCCGACGAGGCGCCCTGTTCCGGCGGCAGCAATAATCCGCTGAGTGACAGGCCATCGCCGCTACGCCGCACGCCGATGAGAGCCGTCGGCGCTTTGGCAAGGAGGGCGCGCAGACGGTCTTCGAGGGTTTGCCTGGGGGGAAGCGTAAACACTTCCCGGCCATCGACGCGCAGGGCGAAAGCCACCTGAGGATGGGCCAGGGCGTAGGTGCGGACAATTTCATCAATATGATGCAGCTCGGTACGGGCCGAGCGCAGAAATTTGCGCCGCGCCGGGATGTTGCCAAAGAGCGCCCGCGCCTCCATCACCGTTCCTTGCGGGCAACCGGCAGCGTGGACGGCGGCCAGTTTGCCGTATTCCATGACTGCCTTGGTGCCGAGTTGGGCCTCCTGTGGCCGCGAGACAATGGTAAAGCGCGACACCGAGGCAATCGACGGAATTGCCTCGCCGCGAAAGCCCAGGGTGGTGATGCCATCGAGGTCGGTGGCGGCGCTGATTTTCGAGGTTCCATGCCGCTCCAGGCAGAGCAGGACGTCGTCTTCATCCATGCCGCAGCCGTTGTCGATGACCCGCAACAGCCTGGCGCCGCCGCCTTCCACTTCGATTTCCAGTTTGCTCGCCCCGGCGTCGAGGCTGTTTTCGATCAACTCTTTAATCACCGAGGCTGGGCGTTCGATCACTTCGCCGGCGGCGATCTGATTGGCTAACTGTTCTGGCAAGATATGAATTTTTGGCATGATGTTTTTTGTCGGTTTTTTATCGGCGTTGGGCGATGATTTTTGCGGCAATCGTCTCTTTGTTTTCTTTGGCATGAAACTCGCCCGCCGTCAAGGTGATGGCGGCAGGCTCTTGACGGAATCGCCATCAAATGGTAGCAAAATCGACTCCTTGACCGCCGTTTCCTTTTCCATTTGCCCTTACATGCCATGAAGTTGCTGAACCGCTACATTTTAGGCCAATATATTCGCCAGCTTATCACCGTCACCATTGCCTTGGTGGCTTTGTATCTGCTCGTTGATTTCATCGAGAAATTCGACAATTTCACGCAGGCGGGCAAACATTTGTCACTGGCTCTGGAATATTTTACCCTGACTATTCCGTTTGTCGCCGATCAACTGGCGCCGGTTTTGATGCTGCTTCCCGGCCTCATCAGCTTGGGCCTGCTCAACCGCAACAACGAGTTACGCGCCCTGAAAGCGGGTGGTATTCCGCTGCGACTGATTGTCTGGCCCTTATTGTGGGGCGGCATTGGCTGCACTGTCCTGTTTATAGCCGCCGCCCAGTGGCTGCTGCCGCGCGCCATCTCGGCCACCAACGCCATCTGGTACGAGCAGGTGCAGGGTAAGGTGCCGCTGGGGATTTTTCGCAATGGCCGCTACTATTTCAAAGGCAAGGAGGGATTTTATTCCTTTGAGTGGCCGAATACCAGGCTCTACAGCTTCAAGAATTTTTCTTACTCGCGCTGGAACCAAAACTTCGGTGTCGGTTCGTTGATCGTCGCCAAGTGGGCGTCGTGGGACGATACGGTCAAAAGCTGGCGGATGAGCCAGGCCCAGATTCAGGAGGAAGACGGCGCCGCTTACAAGATTGTCAATATGCCAGACTGGCAGACGAAGCTGCCGGAATCGCCCAGTGATTTTGTCATTATTGAGGACGAGCCGGCGGATCGTTCCCTGACTAGTCTGTACCATGAAATTTCCCGCAAGGACTCCGACGAGCTGCGCGATAAGGCGTCGGCTGATTTCCTCGGACGGATTTCTTATCTGCTTTTAGGTCTGCCTTTGCTGCTATTGGGCCTACCGGTGCTGCTGCTGGCCTGCGAGCGATGGGGCCGGGATCTT
>JAIRRG010000201.1 GCA_031256095.1 Desulfobulbaceae bacterium | reverse complement strand
GCGTCTCGACACGGTGACAGAATACTATGGTGTGGATTTGTCCGAAGTTGCCGTAGCATATTCAAAATCTAATACATGGGATGAAAGATTCAGTTTCCACGAGGTCGATCTCACAAAACAAACTCCCTCTCTTTATGAAAATATTGTGTCGCTGGAAACGATCGAGCATGTTCCAAACCCTTATCAGTTCATGGAACTTTTGATCGAAAAAATGGCACCTGATGGTCAGTTGCTTATATCCATACCCCATGAAATTTCCTGTGGTAGCCATCTCAATCCCTATCACTTTTCAAACTGGAATTACAAGCGGCTAATAAATTTTCTTGAACAGTATTTCGAGGAAATTACAGTCTTCCCCCAGGAGCGAGGTACTCTTGAGGCGGGTACATTTGAAGCCTCGGAAATTTTCAACCGTACACCAAATGAAGACCATGATGAATTTTTCATAGTCATCTTGCGTCGCCCATGTAAAAAGAAGCGTCCCAATATCATTCTTCGAAGAAGCAAAGCTTTAGGTGATGTAATTTGGGCAACACCTATTCTGCGTGAATTACGACATTATTATCCCTGCCATAATGTGTTGGTTTCTACAGAAAGAACTGATGTATTTATACATAATACAGATGCCGATCTCGTATTCAATTTACAGTATAAATTTTTGCCAGATGATTTGCTCGTCAATCTGGATGAAACGCGTGAGATGTTCCGGGAATTGCATCCTCTGCATGCCTACGCTAAAGCCAGCGGTATTCCTCTCACACTGACTCAACCCACCCTATACCTCACGAGCAATGAGTTTCGTCTTTGCGCGGCCCATGTACTTCATCACTTCAAAAACTTGGATACCGAGCGGATTATTGCCGTACACATGACAGCCACCTCATTGGATCGCACTTGGTCAAAAAAATATTGGCAACAACTCATCTCTAATTTACTGCAACAGGATAAAAAACTCGGCATCGTCATATTGGGGTATGGACAGGATTTTTCTGCGGCGGACACTGGTTTCTCCACGAATCGTCGCGTTCTCTGCCTCGTACGCCAGTTGTCGCTGATGCGCACTGCGGCAGTGCTTTCTCTGTGTGACCTCCTAATCACGCCAAACTCCGAAGTTCTTCACATTGCCGCCGCTGTCAGCGTTTCATACCTGGGACTTTTCAATACAGCTGATCACACCGCTTGTCTACCATTCACGGCTGGGAGTCGTGCCATACGGGCAGATCTCGAATGCCGAGGATGCTTGCAGAATATTGCGTACACGGAAGCGCCACCTTGCCCTAGCGGGCACCCCGATTGTATAGAACGCATTTTTCCAGAAGAAGTCCAGGCCATGACGATCCGGATGCTGGAAGCAGTTACGCCGGGAGGCTGGAAAACCCGCTGTCGGATGGCCATCCCGAATAAACAATAGAAAATAAGAAATAAGGTTGCCCTCTATTATTCCGCTGGTCGGCCAGGTGATGAAGGCGACCGGGGGCAAAGCCAACCCGCAGCAGGTCAACGATCTGTTGCGGCAAAAACTTGCCGGCTAGGGCATTGTTGCGGCGGTTTCGGTCGGCAGCGACGCGGCCGCGTCCTTGCCGGTGAGTTCCAGATATCTGCGACGATCCCGATCGAAACGTTCCTGAACCGCCCCGAGATTTTTCTTGCTGGCCTCCAGGGTTGCCTGGCGAGCAACGATTTCGGCCGCAATATCGTGCAGGTTGGCTTTCAGTATGTCCGGCATTTTTCCGTCGGCATACTGCGCGGCTCTTTGGCGCAGACTTTCCTGCCGGTCTTGAGCGGCGGCGAGGCGCTCTTGGGCTGCATCGATCTCCATTTGAGCGGCGGCAAGCGTTTGGTCTCGCTTGGTCTCGATGTCGGCAATGCTGCTGTAACTCACCATAATGGCCTTGTCACGCCGGGCTTGTTCCGCGGCCTCGCGTTCTGCGGCTTTCTGGCGCGCCAATTCCGCCTCATGCTGGACACGCTGCTCGATTGTCAAAGGCGCGCTGAATTTACGCTTGACGGCGCCCTGTACCGTCAGTTCATCATAAGCGCGCGTCTGGCACTGCACCGGCAGAATATCGCCGCACACTCTGCGACCAGAGTCGTCGGTGCAACAATACACCCGGGCCGCCGCCGGAAAGGCGGCGCAGGCCAAGATCAGCAGCAGCAGAGTTCTAGGCGACACCATACTGTTCCCGATAACGATTGATGGCCGGCAACACTTGCTCAAGCTCACGCCGACCATGCAAATAGTTTATCAGGTCGAGCAGACCGGCAACCGCAATGACCGGAATACCGTAGGTCTGCTCCACTTCCTGAACGGCGGAAAGCGCCCCCTGCCCGCGTTCCTGACGGTCGAGGGCGATGACCACGCCGGCCGGTACGGCGCCGGCATTGCGGATCAAGTCGACCGATTCTCGCACCGAAGTGCCTGCCGAAATAACGTCATCTATGACCAGAACGCGCCCGGTCAGTGGGCTGCCGACCAGCGCACCGCCTTCGCCGTGGTCCTTGGCTTCCTTGCGGTTATAGGAAAACGGCGCGTTGCGGCCCATGCCCGCCAGCGCCATCGCCGTGGCAGCCGCCAGCGGTATACCCTTGTAGGCAGGACCGAACAGGACATCGAAGCCGATGCCGGAGGCCAGGATGGCGCGGGCGTAGAAATTTGCCAGACGGGCCAGCGAGTCGCCGTCGTTGAACAAGCCAGCATTGAAGAAGTAGGGCGACAAACGGCCCGCCTTGGTTTTGAACTCACCAAAACGAAGCACTCCGCGTTCGCAGGCGAAGGCGATAAAGTCGCGACTAAAATCCAATTCGTTCCAGTCCATTTCAACTATCCGTCATGCTACGCATAACTACGCTCAATCTCAATGGTATCCGTTCTGCGGTAAAAAAAGGCGTTCTTCGATGGATGGCCGATGCCGACGCAGACATGGTCTGCGTCCAGGAGCTCAAGGCACAGGAAGACGATCTTACCGACGAGATGCGCGCGCCGAACGGGTGCCAGGGCTGGTTCCACCCTGCGCAGAAGAAGGGCTATAGCGGGGTTGGCCTCTATTCCCGGCGCGCGCCGGATCGTGTCACGGTCGGCATCGGCAGCCCGGAATTCGATGCCGAGGGGCGTTATGTGCGCGCCGATTGGGGCAAGCTATCGGTCATCTCGGTCTATCTGCCTTCGGGATCGAGCTCTCCCGAGCGGCAGGAAGCTAAGTTTCGTTTCATGGAACAGTTTTATCCGCATTTGGCGGCCTTGCGCGCCGAAGGGCGGGAGATGATCATCTGCGGCGACTGGAATATCGCCCACCAGGAAATCGACCTGAAGAACTGGAAGTCGAACCGGAACAACTCGGGCTTCCTGCCTGAGGAGCGGGCCTGGCTTTCGCGCGTGTTCGACGCGCAGGGTTGGGTCGATGTCTATCGGCGGCTTCATCCCGACGTCACGGGCGATGCCTACACCTGGTGGTCCAACCGGGGCCAGGCCTGGGCAAAGAACGTCGGTTGGCGCATCGACTATCAGATAGCGACACCGGGTATCGCGGCGCAAGCGCTACGGGCGATGGTGTACAAAGCGCATCGTTTCAGCGATCATGCGCCATTGACGATCGATTACGACTGGGTGGCGTGACGAATCCGTCACCTGGCCGTTACTGTGCGGCCAGGTTGAGGCTGTGTAATTGCATCGTTTTTGCTGTTCAAGCTTACGGAAACAGGTTTGGCTGAC
>JAIRRG010000227.1 GCA_031256095.1 Desulfobulbaceae bacterium | reverse complement strand
TTCAGCCGCTTCAGCCTGGATACGGTTAATTTCACGATCACGGTGACTAATCTGTTCAGCCGCTTCAGCCTGGATACGGTTAATTTCACGATCACGGTGACTAATCTGTTCAGCCGCTTGCATAAGGCTGTCGTTTTGCTGGCTGAGGGAAGTGTTCAGGCGTAAAACTTCCTCGTTCAAGTGCAATACTTCTGCCAGCGCCCATAGCAGCCGGTCACCTCGGTCTTCTTGGAGCAGAAGGGCGAATCGGGTGCCGAAGGCATCCCATTTTTCCGGCTGATTCAAAGCATCTTCTTCATGGCAGACTGTAAATATTTTCTGGCATAAACGGCCAATGGCGCTATCAGGATATTCGTTGTCGTAATGGTGACGTAATTCGGCGCTGATAAAATCGTCCAATAGATCTTGTCGCGGCGCGACAGGAAAGGTGATGTCTAATTTATTTTGAATATCGATGATGGCTGACGTTTGGGAGCTGAGAATATCATCATAAAAAACAACGGTCCGCCGCATTCCGCGGCTATGCTGTTCGGCCAAAAGGACATGCTGTGCCCACATCAAGAGTGCGTGGCCTGTGTCAATTTGGTCACGTTTGGCCAGAGATTTGGCTACCTGCATGGGATGGCGCAGGCAAAGCAGAACTTTGATATGACTATTCGTTTGTATGAAACCGGCTTGCCACCACGGCCACAGCAGGCACATGCGGGGGTCTTTTATCGCCCACAGAGGCTGGGCGCATAGTTCGGTAACAACATCATCACGGCGGCGGCAAAGTTCGTCGGGAATCTGGTTGAGCCAACCTTCTGGAAAAACCCAGGGCCAATCCCAACGGCATTGTAAAAGACGCAGAATCTCCTCATTAAGCGACATCGCATTTTTGTTTTCCCAATATCCCTTTGGATTCTGGGGGTGGCTGTCTATGACTTCGCCCAAATAAGCGCCATACAGGCGCAACAGCCCGGTGCAGGCGGAGGTGCCGCTGCGGTGCATACCTAAAACAACGATTCCAGTGCTTCGCATGATTGATTTATAATTTCAGCATTGGACAATGGCGATTTCATCTTGCCTTTGCCAGCCAATGCGTTCTTCCCAGGTTTTCCTTTTCGCCTGTGGGCGGCGGTCAAAAATGACCAGCCAAGCGGGGGAGGATGGAGCGATTTTGTCGCGGTATTGCCTGATTTGCTCCAGGCCTTCTTCCCGCACGGTTTCCGGGTTATCGTAGGGGTGGATCAATTTGATTTCAATGATGAAACATTCATCGGCGTATTGTACCATTAAATCCATGCGGCCACGGCCAGCGGCGTATTCCCGTTCGATCGAGCCGCCGCCATTCAAGACTCGCTGCAAGAAGGCCATCAAAAGAAGATGGGGAAAGGCTTCGGTATAATCCGAGCGTTCTTCCCATACTTGCGAATGCCGCTGCCAGAATTTCTGGAATTCCCGCAACAATCTGTCCATATCCAGCGAGCCGTCCGGTTTTTTCCAGGGCCATGTTGGTTCGGCAATAGCCAGTTGAGCGCCATAGGTCATTTCTCTTGCCAATATTTCCCGGTAGATGGGATTGGCGACTTGTGCCACCCCACGCCTGGTTTCCACCAAACCCAAGTCAAGGCACAAGCGGAAGCCTTCTCCTTGAGCCAGCCGCATATCGGCCTCGCCGGTCATCATGGTTTCCATGACCTGGCGAACACGCGGATCCTCCAAGCGGTGGGCCAGGGCGTCGAGATGGGTTTCGCGGGCATTGATCATTTGCTCCCGCGCCTGTTCGATGTGGGCGAGGGTGACGGTTTCGGCGCTGCCGGCAGGCAAAACCCGCATGGTTGCCCGCTTGAACAGGTTGTTGACGATCCACGGTTGACCCTGCGATTGTTGCCAAACATACTTCAAGGCTTCTTCAGTGATTCCTTGACCAGTTTCCTCGGTGCGTTGGGCGAAAAGGCGGGCGACATTCTCTTTGGTAAAATTGCCAATAACCGCTGAATCTTCCTTGATATTAAACGGCGAACCAGGGTTGGGGGCAAAACCGTCTTTGGAGGCGGTAATGTAATCTTTCAGATCGCGCATTCCCACCAAGGCGATTGATGTTGGGAAAATGCCGACGCCACGGGTGGCAAAACCGCCGCGCAAAAGGCGTAAAAAGCGTATCAGAGGATCACCTTCCAGGACATCCGTTTCATCAAAAAGGATGACAAGTGGTTTGGGCGCGACCAATCCGGCAATTTGCCGCAGGGTGGCGGAGACCATATTCAAGGGATCAGTTTCCCGCGCCGTCGGCGGCTTGTATCCCATTTCTGACAAGGCGGTACGGATATTAAAATTGATGATGCGCATCGCCTCCGATACATCGGTAACACGCTGGCAGTCCTCGACGCTGACATAGCAGGCCAACCCCTCACCGCCAGCGTTGATTTTCCGCATCCAGTCAAGCAAAAATGTGGTTTTCCCGGTTTGCCTGGGCGCGTGCAGCACCCAATACAGCTTGTCGCGGATATAGCGGTGCAGCTGCGCCCCGATCAATCGCTCTTCCGGCGGTAGCATGTAGTGGTCATCCGGATTGCACGGGCCGGTGGTATTGAAGAAACGTGTCATGAATTTTTTCGCGGTTACCTGGACAATCAATCAGCCTCATACCAAGGTCTACGAGGCGACGATTTTGTACCCCGGTTTGCATTGAAAATCAATCATGCCAGTCATCGTCATTCTGGATTCCGGCAGTACTTTGAACATGGCGCCGTCAAGCAGGCGATAAAGATAGGTAATTTCTCCGGCAATTTCGCCCAAAACTCCGGCGTTCATAAAATAAGCGCCGGTATTGAGCAGACAAAGAAATTGGAAATTAACTGCATATATCGAACCAGCGAATACTGTCGCCACGCGATCCTTCATGGTGGGGGCGGAAGTGGCACCGCCCAGTTCCGCGCCGGTTATGGTTTTAATCAACATGCCAAAATGGACAGAGTAGGCATCCTGAAAAAATTCGACCCGATAACTGTAGCGGTACCATTTGCCCCGGATCAGGTGATTAACCGGCCTGCCGTTCAAGGTGGTGATTTTGGGCTCCTTGATGATCGCGCCGCGTGATTCGTAGGCGATGGTGGTGGCTGGTTTCAGGTTGGGATCAAAAAAATCTCTCAATTCGCCTTGTTTTTCTGGGTGTTCTGGCGGTGGCGTCATTCCGGTTGTGGCCGATGCCGCTTGTTTCGGGGTATCCACATGTGGACTTGTTTCGTGGCCCTGGCCTAAATCAATTTGCTGAAGGTCTGGCGGTTGTTCGAGGCTTTGCCGGTCGAATTCCCGGATTTGCACTCTGATGGTGTTGGCTTTGTCGGCTTCGGCATACAGCAGGCGTTGATAGTGGCCATAAACGGTTTTCGGCACTCCGGTCAGGAGCCTTTCACCACTGTCAATCAGGATGGCGCGGTCGCACAGTTCAATGATCGTCCCGCCGGAATGCGAGACAAAAAGGATGGTCGCCCCGGAATCGCGGATTGCCTCAAGGCGGGCAAAGCATTTGCGCACGAATTTTTCGTCGCCGACGGATAGCGCCTCATCGACGACGAGAATTTCCGGATTGACGTTGACCGACACCGAGAAGGCCAGGCGCACCAACATGCCGCTCGAATACATCTTCACCGGCTGGTCGATAAATTCGCCAATATCGGCGAAGGCGGCGATGTCGTCGAAGCGGGCCTTGATTTCTTCCTGGTCAAGGCCAAGGATGGCGGCGTTGAGAAACACATTCTCGCGCCCTGTGAATTCCGGATTGAAGCCGCTGCCCAGTTCCAGCAGGGCGGCGATGCGACCATTGGTTTCGATATTACCGGCGCTGGGATTTAAGGTGCCGCAGATAAGTTGCAAGAGTGTCGATTTGCCGCTGCCATTTTTACCAATGATACCAACAGTTTCGCCTTTGGTCACCGTGAATGAGACATCCTTTAGCGCCCAGAATTCGTGGTAGTAGTTGCGGCGGCCACGCCACAGCATCTGCATCAGGCGCTGGTGCGGCTTGTCGTAAATTTGGTAGCATTTAGAAAGATTTTCGACTGTGATGGCAATGCCGGATGACATTTTTTCTCTGAAGCGAATGGGTATTGGCGGCAAGGAACAAATGCCGAAAGTTTTGCATCATGATTTGATGATGCCGAGGACATGAGATAGGACCAACTGGATACTTTCCGGCGCTGTTCGCCGCGCCGTGTCAATTTCTAAAGCGGCATGAAGCGGTACCTCATAAGGCGCTGAGATACCGGTGTAGCCCTGGATTTTTCCCTCCCTGGCCAATTTGTAAAATCCCTTTACGTCGCGGCGCTCGCATTCTTCGAGCGGACAGGAGAGATAAATTTCGTGGAAATCGCCGCCGATGATTTGTCGGGCCAGTTGCCGGTGTTCATGCAGTGGCGAGATAAAGGCGCACAGGCAGATGATATTGTTATGGACAAACAGGCGGCTGACTTCGGCAATACGGCGGATATTTTCCAGGCGATCTGGTGACGAAAACCTCAAATCGCCGCACAAACCAGAGCGAATGGCATCGCCGTCGAAGACCACGGCGTCGATTCCCAGATCGAAAAGCTCTTTTTCGACGCCATGGGCAATTGTCGATTTGCCGGAACCAGACAGGCCGGTGAACCAGAACACCGCGCTTTTATGGTGTTTTTTCTCTTCCCGCATCCGCCGTGACACCAACTCTTTCGGCGATAGGAGAAAATTTTCATCGGGCACGGGCTATCCTCATATATCGGCATGTCGCTAGGGCCATGGTCACAGCGGGTAATACCGTTTCTAAATTAAAACTTAAATAATTTTCTGCGTCATTGCGAGCAAAGCGAAGCAATCTATATTGCAGGAAAAATTGAAAAAATGGATTGCTTCGTCATTCTGTTCCTCGCAATGACGCGGGCTATTATATAAGTTTTGATTTATAAATCTGATAACAGGTGAAATAGCAACTTGTTCCGATTATTGGCTTTTTTGGTCGGGGCGGCGTGATTCGAACACGCGACTTCCTGCTCCCAAGGCAGGCGCGCTAACCAGGCTGCGCTACGCCCCGATACGAAAAACGAGGCTCGACCGTAACATCATCGAGCCTCGTCCAATTTCTGGCTCCCCGGGACGGACTCGAACCGCCGACAGGGTGGTTAACAGCCACCTGCTCTACCGACTGAGCTACCGAGGAATGGATGAGCATCGCGCCATTGTACTTACGATTGTCGCCTGTGGCGCGAAGCAGGGCAAACATATATGGCGCGGTCTGAGGTGTCAACAGCTTTTTCCGGCAAGCATTCAGCGGGTGGGGCCGCGCCGCCGTTGGTAGAAGAGCAGGGCGTTCAGCACCAGGCCATGGCGGATATGGCCGTCATCGGCCAAGCGCCACAGTTCGTCTTCGGCGATAGCCTGGCATGAAATATCTTCCATGCCATCAAAACGTGGCGGTTGGACGGCCACCGCCTTGTTGATGAAAACGGTATAGGTCATATTGGCCTGGATGGCCGGGTTTGGGTACACTTTTCCTATGATTTCGGCATGTTCACCGCTATAACCGGTTTCCTCCAACAGCTCCCGGCAGCCGGCCTGCAGCGGATTTTCGCCGTCCTCGATGGTGCCGCCGGGGATTTCTATTTCCGCGGCGCCGCTACCGTAGCGCCACTGGCGGATGATGAGGATTTTGCCTTCCGGGGTTTGCGCCACGACGTTGACCCAATCGGCGCAGCGGATGCGGTAAAAACGCTGGCTATCGCCGCTGCGTTGGCAGCGTATGCTGGCCGCCTGGATCTGAAACAGGGGATTGGTGAAGACAATGGTTTCATCCATCACCTGAAAGCGGTTGTTGCCGTTCATAGTCATTCCTCCTGTGGCGCTGCTTTATGTCGAAGCGAGGGCGCGGATTTTCTGTTCATTGGCCGCCACCAATTTCGCCAGTCGGAACTGGACCATGGCCAGGCGCAGGTTGTCGCCATGCCGGGCGACGCGGAAATAACGGTCGCCATGCAAATGGTCGGCGAGGCGGCGCAGTCCAAGCTCAAAAGCGATGGTCAAAAGACCGGCGAAAACATCAAACGGCGGTCCGGTCACGCTCATATTGCGAGCACTGTATTCCCGCCAATAGCCAACAAGAAATTCCTGGCATATATCGAGATCGAATCGGATTGCTTCAAAGTCGGCCTCTTCACCCGCCGGGTTGACGAGCGAGCGCAGGCAGTCGCCCAAGTCATGGGCAAGGAAGCCGGGGCCGGCGGTGTCGAGGTCGAAGAGGCCAAGGGCATGGCCGTTGTCGGCATGGATGAAATTTTCCCGTTTCGGGTCGCCATGGGTGACGCGGCGACTGATTTTTCCAGCCGCTTCCGCTTGAGCAAAGTAACGGGCCATCGGCCGGAAGCGCTCAATGATAGTGTGGCACCAGCGTAATTCCGCTTCCTCCTTGCCGTTCTTAGGCGCTTCGGCTAGAGCGCGCTCAGTTTCCTGAAGATATCTGGGCGTATCGTGAAAGCCGGGGACTGTTGGCGGCAGTTTTTGCCAGGGTAAATCACTGGTCGAGCGGTGAAAACGGGCGAGGATCATTCCCATGCTCTCTGGATGCGCCGTAACCTCCGACGCGTGTTCAGCGATATACGTCTGCGCCCGCCACAAGGCGCCGTCCGCCATTTGTAGGCTGTCATCGCCGCCCAGCGTGCTAACCGGCTTGGCGACGAGAAAATCACGCTCCGCCAGATGGCTGGCCAGGACGGCGAAATTGGCCACTACCTGATGTGGGTCTGGGAAAACCGCCGGATTGATACGCTGGACGACCAGGGGCCGTCCGCCGTCATCAAGGACAAAACCGCGATTGATATTGCCGCCGACGAGTTCCCGCGCTGTCACCGGCTGGCCGGGCGGAAAATAGGCGGCGATGACCGCCGCCAGCTCATCCATGTTTTTTTTGCTTGGTGCGAGCCAGCAAGGCCGCGCCCAACAGCGCTGGATGCGGATGGCGCACCAGAAAAATGGGAATTGCCGCCAAGAGCGCGGCCATCATCTTTTTGTTACGGAAGGCGGCGACAAAGGGGGCAAAGGATATTTTGCCAACTAGCCTCGGCAGGATGCCGCCGGCCAGATACAGGCCATTTCTGGCATATGTTTTCAGCGCCAAATTGCCGGCCTCGGCACCGAGGATTTGTAAAAATAGTTCGACACTTTTTCGGCAAAGCGGGCAGAAGTCCGCCGCCAGCGCCGCTTCAATAATCACCGGCGTTTTATCGCTGACCGCGGCCAGGCGGCTAACCACCTCCGGCTTGGCGGCAAAGCCGCTATTTTCCTGGCAAAATTCAAAGAGATGAATCATGCCTGGTCCCGCCGCCAGCATCTCGTAGCTGACCGATTGATGGCTTTTGCGCATGAAGCGCAGCAATTCAATTTGTTCGTCGTTGACGGGCGCAAAATCACAGTGACCACCTTCGCTGCCCAGGGCGTGCTGGCAGCCTTCGCCGCTGAACAGTATTCCTTCGCCGAGGCCGGTTCCAGGGGCGAGGACCGCCGCCGGAGCCGATATATCCCTTTTACCTTCTTGCAGCACAAGCAAATCATTCGGCGCGAGGAAGGGCAGGGCGGCGCAGACGGCGGTCAGGTCGTTGACCAGGAGCAGGGTGTCAAAGGCGAAAGCCTGGCGCAATTTTTCCTTTTCCAGCCGCCAGCCGAGGTTGGTGATATGAGCCTTGTCACCATCCACCGGCCCAGCCACGGCCAAGGCCAGGGCATTGGGCAAAAGACCATGTTTGGCCTGGTATCGGCGCAGGGCCGCCTCAATGCCGGTGAAATCACGGCTGGCATAGCGGGTAAAGCCGGAAAACGCGCCGTCTTCGGCATGATAAACCGCCATTTGGCATTTGCTGCCGCCAAGGTCAACGGCGAGGATCGTTTCAGACGTCGATGTGGCGGATGTCGATGGCTTCGGTTTTGATTTTCCCATCTTCCTCTTGGGTCTTGATGGTGAACTCAAAGATATGGCTGGGATCGCTAAACAGATAGTCAATGTTTTCCAGGGCCTTCGAGCAATGGAAAAAAACACTTTCCTGACGCAATCCTTCCGCTTCAAGCCGGTAGTAGCGCATGAAACCGAAACCACGGTCGGTATTGTAGTTGATGGCCCAGCCGCGCTGCCGGTCTTCGTCCTGATTGGCTGTTACCGGTAAGAGACGCGGCACCAGGTAGCCAGAAAGATAGCTGTCGGCTGCCTCCTTCAACTCCTGACTGACGTTGCGGAAGGCGATCAGCTCGACGCGGCAGCCCATGCTTTGCAGGGCCTGGACGAGACGGACAAAATCGCCGTCGCCGCTGACCAGTATCACGCGATCAAGGTTGCGCGCCTGCTGCAGGGCGTCGATCGCCAAATCCATGTCGGCATTGGCCTTGGTGGTCAGGATTCCCTCATCGTCAACGAAATGCTTGACCACCTTTTTGATGACGCGGAAGCCGCATTGCCTGAGGACATGATGGTAGCGATGCATGCGCTGGCGGTATTCCATATCTTCCTTGCTGCGCTCGCGGTCTTCAGCCAGATAGGCATTGGCGCGCAAGAGAGTCGATGGCCCGGCCTTGGCCAAGTTGACTAAGGTGTCGTAGCGCATCCCATAGCCGCCACAAAGGCGGATATTTTCCGAATCAACGTAAATTCCTGTTTTCATGACAAATGATCCTGATCAACTTCGAGTTACAAAATATAGCGGCTCAGGTCCTGATCGCTGGCAATATCGCCCAGCCGCTCGCGGACATAGCCGGCGTCGATAACCACGGTCTTTTCCGCCCGCTCCGAGGCATCGAACGACAAGTCTTCGAGCACTCGCTCCATGACCGTGTGCAGGCGACGGGCGCCGATTTCCTCGGTCGATTCGTTAACCCGCACGGCGATAGCGGCCATTTCCTCGATGGCATCATCTGCGAAACGCAGGTCGATACACTCGGTTCGCATCAGGGCGACATACTGCCGGGTCAAGGCGTTTTCCGGCTCGGTCAGGATGCGGACGAATTCTTCTTTGCCCAAGGAGTGCAACTCGACGCGGATTGGAAAACGTCCCTGCAATTCTGGAATCAGGTCGGAGGGTTTGGCGACATGAAAAGCGCCGCTGGCGATGAACAGGATGTGGTCGGTCTTGACCATGCCGTGTTTGGTCGAAACCGTCGATCCCTCGACAATCGGCAGCAGGTCGCGCTGCACCCCCTCCCGCGACACGTCGGGGCCGTGAGCAGTGCCGGAGCGCGAGGCGATTTTATCAATTTCATCAAGAAAGACGATGCCCGATTCTTCGGTGCGGCGGCGGGCCTCTTTTTTTACGCCTTCCATATCAATGAGGCGGTCGGATTCCTCCTTGTGCAGGGCGGCGCGGGCGTCGGCGATTTTCAGGCGCCGGCTCTTGTCGCGGCTCGAAAACATCTTGCCCATCACATCCTGAAAATTTGACTGCAATTCTTCGATATTCGAGCCGCCCATCACCTCGATCATCGGCATCTGCGGCATATCTTTGAGCTTGATTTCCACCTCGCGCTCGTCAAGCTTGCCGTCGCGTAGTAGCTCGCGGAAACGCTCGCGCGTTGATGATTCTGGCGTTTGCTGGGCCGGGAGCTTGCCACCGGTCAGGGTAAACGATTTGTCGCCTTCCGGGCCACCGACGGCGGTCTGATGGCCGCTCGCCGGCAGCAGCAGATCAAGGAGGCGTTCCTCGACATGGGCCTGGGCGATGCCTTCGACGCGCTGGCGTTCCTCTTCTTTGACCATACTGATCGCCAGTTCGAGAAGGTCGCGGATGATCGATTCGACATCACGGCCGACGTAACCGACTTCCGTGAATTTTGAGGCCTCGACCTTGATGAAGGGCGACTGGGCAAGAGAAGCCAGGCGGCGGGCGATTTCAGTCTTACCGACGCCGGTCGGGCCAATCATGATGATGTTTTTCGGCAGGATTTCGTCGCGCAGCGGTTCTTCGACCTGGCGGCGGCGCCAGCGGTTGCGCAGGGCGATGGCGACCGAGCGCTTGGCATCGGGCTGACCAATAATATATCTGTCAAGCTCGGCAAGAATTTCTTTCGGGGTCAGGGCGGCGGTGTCGTTCATGATCATTGGAAATCATTGAAGAAAATGTATTGGACCGCATGAACGCTTCACGCGGGCTGCCGACAAGGTAGCATGGCGGGCCGTGGCCGTCCAGCGGCACGGGTGGTTTTCTTCTTGTCAAGGCGCGAAAAAGAAAGAATAACAGGCGCGGCGTAAGCTTTCTCTCTTCTTTGCCATTAAAAAAGGTGAACGTGTGAAGAAACGTATTGGCATTTTGACCGCTGGCGGCGACAGCCCCGGCCTGAATGCGGCTATCCGCGCCATCGGCAAAACGGCGTTGGCCACCGGGCGTATCGACATCATCGGTTTCCGCGACGGTTTCCGTGGCCTGGCCGAAGACCATACCATGCCGCTGGCCTGGGATGACCTCGTATCGCTCCTGACTCTTGGCGGCACCATTTTGGGCACCAGCCGTGACAAGCCGAACAAAATGCTGGTTGATGGTCAAATCCGCGACATGACCGACGTCATGCTGAAAAACTATCAACGGCGCAAGCTCGATGCCCTGATCTGTATCGGTGGCGGCGGCACCCAGAAAAACGCCTGGCAGTTGGCGAAAAAAGGCATGAATATCCTGACCTTGCCAAAAACCATCGACAAAGATGTCGG
>JAIRRG010000216.1 GCA_031256095.1 Desulfobulbaceae bacterium | reverse complement strand
AATTTTGTCGAGTAGCCGGGCGCGCAAGACGGTCAGCGCCTTGGCCTTGTTTTTGTGCTGCGATTTTTCATCCTGGCAGGTAACGACCAGGCCGGTCGGCAGATGGGTGACCCGCACCGCCGAATCGGTGGTGTTGACGCTCTGACCGCCTGGGCCTGACGAGCGATAAACATCAAATTTCAATTCGCTGGCATCAATGGTCAATTCCACCTCGTCCACTTCCGGCAGAATCGCCACCGTCACCGCCGAGGTATGAATCCGCCCCTGGGTTTCCGTCTCCGGCACCCGTTGCACGCGGTGGACGCCACTTTCAAACTTCAGCCGCGAATAGACGCCCTCGCCGCTGATTAAGGCGATAATCTCCTTGAAACCACCCAGTTCCGACGGGTTGGAACTCATCACCTCGACCCGCCAGCCCATGCTTTCGGCAAATTTGCCGTACATGCGGAACAAATCCCCCGCGAACAGGGCCGCCTCGTCGCCACCGGTGCCAGCGCGGATTTCCAGGAAAATGTTCTTGTCGTCGTTGGGGTCTTTTGGCAGCAGGACGATTTTCAATTGCTGCTCCAGTTCCCGCATCCGCCCTTCCAATTCCTCCACTTCACCCTTGGCCAGTTGGCGCAGCTCGGCGTCCTCTTTTTCATCCCAGAGGATGGCTTTAACCTGACTAATCTGTTGGCCTACATCCTGGTAGCCCTGATACAGTTGATGCAAACGGCTCAACTGGGCGTGCTCGCGGACACAGCGCTGGTATTCCTTCTGGTCGCGCGTTAAGGACGGATTGGCCAAGCGGCTTTCAATATCCGCCAGTTTATCATCCAGGTCAGCGAATTTTTCAAACATGGGGAATAAAAAAATCCACAGCCACGCCGGGCGCCGCTGTGGATCGTGGAGAGAGGAAAATTCAGGATTACTTCTTCTTTTCGCCCGCCTGCTCGAAATGCTTGGCGTAGCGCTTTTTGAACTTGTCGATGCGGCCCGCGGTATCAACCAGCTTCTGTTTCCCGGTGAAAAAAGGATGACAGGCCGAGCAAATTTCAACCTTCATCTCCGGAATAACCGAACCCATTTCAAATTCGGCGCCGCAGGCGCAAACCGCCTTGATTTTATGACACTTGGGATGAATGCCATCTTTCATGACCAGCCTTCCTTTCCGCCGTAAATAGGCGGAGCGCAATGAATTAAAGGTAAAACCACCAACGTGAATTAAATAGAATACTTTTTTCCCGCCAATTTGGCAAGTTGATTGACGATTGACGGCTCAACCGTTCATGGCGTCGAGGAAATCCTGGTTGGTCTTTTCGATCTTCATCTTGTCGAGCAGGAATTCCATGCTGTCGGCGGGGTTCATCGAATTGAGGAGCTTGCGCAGAATCCAGATGCGGTTCAGGGCTACCGGTTGCAGCAACAGCTCTTCCTTGCGGGTGCCGGAGCGCTTCAAATCAATGGCCGGAAAGATGCGTTTGTCGGCCATCTTGCGGTCGAGCACCAATTCCATGTTACCGGTACCCTTGAATTCCTCAAAGATAACTTCGTCCATCTTGCTGCCGGTCTCAATCAAAGCGGTAGCCAGGATGGTCAGGCTGCCGCCCTCCTCGATACTTCTCGCCGCCCCGAAAAAGCGTTTCGGCCGGTGCAGGGCGTTGGCCTCGACGCCGCCGGAGAGAATCTTGCCGCTGGCTGGCGTCACCGTGTTGTAGGCGCGGGCCAGGCGCGTGATGCTGTCAAGGAGAATCACCACATCCTTTTTGTGTTCAACCAGGCGCTTGGCCTTTTCGATCACCATCTCGGCCACCTGGATATGGCGCTGCGGCGGCTCGTCGAAGGTCGAACTGACCACCTCGGCGGCGGCCACCGACCGGCTCATCTCGGTGACTTCCTCGGGGCGCTCGTCGATGAGGAGGACAATCAGATAGACTTCCTTGTGGTTGTGGACGATGGCGTTGGCGATCTTCTGCATCAAGACCGTCTTGCCGGTACGTGGCGGCGCCACGATTAAACCGCGCTGGCCCTTGCCCAACGGGCAGAACATGTCAATGACGCGCGTTGAGTAATTATCCGGCTGCCATTCGAGGCTGAATTTTTCCGTCGGGTGTAAAGGCGTCAGGTTGGCGAACAGCGTTTTCTGCTTTGAGGCTTCCGGCGGGTCGAAGTTGATGGTCTCGACTTTTAATAGGGCGAAGTATCGCTCGCCTTCTTTCGGAGACCGCACCAGGCCGTCGATGACATCGCCGGTGCGGAGATTCAGCCGCCGGATCTGTGACGGCGATACATAAATATCATCGGGGCCTGGCAGATAATTGTAATCTGGGGCGCGCAGGAAGCCGAAGCCGTCGGGCAGAATTTCCAAGACGCCACTGCCGCGCATCTTGCCATCTTTGTCGGCCTGGGTCTGCAACAGGGAAAAGATCAGTTCCTGCTTGCGCATCGAGCTGTAACCCTCGATGTCGAAGTTGCGGGCCAGCTTAACCAGCTCGCCGATTTTCATGACTTTTAGTTCAGCCAGATTCATTTCCGAATTCTCTCTCTCCAAAAAATGGCGCCTGGGAATGCGCCGGGATGATTGGCGCCGCGGTGGCGCCGGTTGATGACAATAGTAAGGCCCATATGTGTTGACGGTATCTGACGGAAACAGCGGGCACAACTCCAGCGTGGAGCGCAGGCTGCGCATCACACAACGAAAAGGTCAGGTTAAAAAAGATGACCCACCCGCCAATTTCAGGAGCGTGACAATTTTTCTGAGGAATTCGTGCGAACCGCCACGGACAAACAAGACCGTAAATAAACCGTTTGCAGCCTTCGCGCCAAGCTTTCAGACGATTGAGGTTAGTTTCATTGAGATTATTTCTGAGGTTTGTCGCAAAGACGGCGGCAGATTAGCCGCTGGTAAAGCGGCTGTCAAGCGCCGCCGCGCCCTTAATGAAGTTTTATGGCAAAAATTTACAGCAATTTTTCTTCCCGGCAACAAATTCAGATAAAACGGCGCATGATTTCGCCAATAAAATAATCAATATTAGCGGCATTGATGTCCATCTCCCGGCAATAGTCGCGCACCCGCCGCGCTTTGGCGGTGTCACCCAGATCGCCAAGTCCGGCAAAGAGACCGAGCCGCCGCCCAACCCGGTAAAGGAGCCGATCTTCCTCTGGCAAGGCGAGAAAATTTTTCGGCATGGCGGCAAGGCACTCCTTGTCTTGCGGGAAGATACCATCCATATCCTCGAAAAGATTCAGGATATGATCACTTTTCAGGTGGCTGGTAATGCCGGTTAAAGCCGACAAAAACAGATCCATCTCCTCGGCGATTTCCTCATCATTTAACAGAGTAAATCCTTGAGGCCAATGTCGTAAAAACAACTCCGGATCGGCGGGCATGGCGAAGGTGCGCAGGCGGATAAAATCGGGATTGATGGCGCTTAAGGCGGCGGCGCTTTCCACTGCGTGCTCGCGCGACAACTCCCTGCCGCCGAGGCCGGGCATAATGTATTCCGACAATTCAATTCCGGCTTCTTTGACTAAACGCCCGGCCCGGACATGCTCCTCCTGGCTGACGCCTTTTTGCACCAGGGCCAGCAAGCGGTCACTGCCGCTTTCCATGCCGATATGGAGGCGCGACAACCCGGCCTCATGCATCGCTTGCAGATCATTGAGGGCAATCCGCGCCACCGTATGCGAGCGGGCATAGGAGGTGATGCGCTTGATCCATGGGAAAGACTCGCGCAGAGCACAGAGGATGGTTACGAGCCGCTCCGGCTTGATGATCAGGCTGTTGGCGTCCTGGATGAAAACCGATTCCGCCCCCGCCGCCAGCCAATGCCGGGCCGCGCCCAAGGCCGCCCGGTCAGGCGCATCCCCACCCAAATAGCGCCGCGCCGCATCCGGCGACAGCCCTCTGTTTTCCTTGGCCGTCTCGCGCAGAGCCTCGACGTAGCGGCGCACCCTGGCAATATCTTCCAGCACATCTTCAACCGGGCGCAGCGAAAATTTCTCGTCCTTATAAACGTCGCAAAAGCCGCAACGGTTCCACGGGCAATTGCGGGTGACGCGAATCAAGAGGCTGCCCGCCTCGCTCGGTGGTCGGATCGGCCCCTGCTCGAAGCCGGTATAGTTGGCGGAAACTTCTGGCATGGCATGGTTCTCCTGAAATATAAAAAGAGAATGATTGTCGGTATGTTAATAATTTTCTACTATAATACAAAAGCAATACATCATTTGGACAGCGCCATGACCGCAGAAAGCCAGATTGAACAGGAGCTGATCGCCAAGCTGCGCGATCTCAAATACACCTGCCGCCCCGACATCCGCGACCGCGCCGCGCTGGAAGCGAACTTTCGTGAGAAGTTTCAGGCGCTCAACCAGGTCACGCTCACCGACAGTGAGTTCCAGCGCCTGCTGGACGGCATCGTCACCGGCGACGTCTTCATCGCCGCCCAGACGTTGCACAACCGCAACGCCTTCACGCGCGACGACGGCACGCCGCTCAACTACAC
>JAIRRG010000205.1 GCA_031256095.1 Desulfobulbaceae bacterium | reverse complement strand
CTACTGAACATTATGTACGCAATCATTGTCCGTCAGGAAACCTTCGATCAGGCCAAAGCTTTTCAAATCGCCTATTGACTGTTCCCTTTAACGGGCATTGCGAGCGAAGCGAAGCAATCCATATAATAGGAAAAGTTAAAAATAATGGATTGCTTCGTCACTACGTTCCTCGCAATAACAGGGGATATAATATAAGTTTCGATTTATAAATTAGCAACTACGCCCTATCTTGACGATGGGTTCATTATCAATTCCGACTACCGAAAATAGCCATGAGCGTCGATGACAAAAAAATTATCTATTCGATGATCAAAGTGTCGAAATATTACGACAGCAAACCGGTGCTGAAGGATATTTCTCTTTCTTATTTTTATGGAGCCAAAATTGGCGTTTTGGGTCTGAACGGCTCCGGCAAAAGCACGCTCTTGCGGATACTGGCCGGTGTCGATAAGGAATTTAATGGCGAAACCATTTTGTCGCCGGGGCTAACCATCGACTATCTGGAGCAGGAGCCGCAATTGCCCGCCGACAAAACCGTCAAGCAGGTGGCCGAGGAAGGTGTGCGGCAGACTGTGGATTTATTGAATGAATTCAATGCCATCAACGAAAAATTCGCCGAGCCGATGAGTGATGACGACATGCAAAAACTCATCGACCGCCAGGCCCAGGTGCAGGAATTGCTCGACCACCAGAACGCCTGGGACCTCGACAGCCGCCTGGAAATGGCCCTCGACGCCCTGCGCTGCCCGCCGTCGGATACCCTGTGCGGCCAGCTCTCCGGCGGCGAAAAACGCCGCGTCGCCCTCTGCCGCATCCTCTTGAAAAATCCCGATATTCTGCTCCTTGACGAGCCGACCAACCATCTCGACGCCGAATCGGTGGCCTGGCTGGAGCAGCATCTGCACAATTTCCCCGGCACCGTCATCGCCGTCACCCACGACCGCTATTTTCTCGATAACGTCGCCGGCTGGATACTGGAATTAGACCGTGGCCTCGGTATCCCGTGGAAGGGCAATTATTCCTCCTGGCTGGAGCAGAAGGAAAAACGCCTGGCCGGGGAAGAGAAAAAGGAATCCGACCGCCGCAAGACCCTGCAACGGGAACTGGAATGGATCAGGATGTCGCCGAAGGGCAGGCGCGGCAAATCGAAGGCGCGCATCAATTCCTACGAGCAACTGCTCAATCAGGAAGCGGAAAAGCTGGAAAAAGAGTTGGAAATTTATATCCCGCCGGGACCACGCCTGGGCAACGTCGTCATCACCGCTGAACATGTCGGCAAGAGTTTTGGCGACCGGCTTTTGCTTGATGACATGAATTTTGCCCTGCCGCCGGGCGGCATCGTCGGCGTCATCGGCCCGAACGGCGCCGGCAAATCGACACTGTTCAAGATGATTACCGGCGAAGAAAAACCGGACAGCGGTGCCATCCGCATTGGCGAAACCGTGAAACTGGCCTATGCCGATCAGTCACGCACCCTCAATCCGGAAGATACCATATGGCAGGCAATCGCCGAGGGCCGTGACACTATTTTGCTCGGCGCCCGCGAAGTCAACAGTCGCGCCTATGTCGCCCGCTTCAATTTTTCCGGCACCGACCAGCAAAAAAAAGTCGGGCTGTTGTCCGGCGGCCAGCGCAACCGCGTCCATCTGGCAAAAATGCTGAAGGAAGGCGGCAATGTCCTGCTCTTGGATGAGCCGACCAACGACCTCGATGTTAATACCCTGCGGGCGTTAGAAGAAGCCCTGGAGAATTTCGGCGGCTGCGCCGTCGTCATCAGCCATGACCGCTGGTTTCTCGACCGCATCGCCACCCACATCCTGGCCTTTGAGGGGGACTCTCGCGTCGTGTGGTTTGAGGGCAACTACTCCGATTACGAAAAAGACCGCAAGGCCCGGCTGGGCGCGGCGGCGGAGCAACCGCACCGCATCAAATACCGGCAACTGACCAGGTAAACCTGACCAAGCCAGGCCGGAGAATGTTGCCTCCAGCGCCTTGAACCTGGCTGAAAAATTCAGTGTTTACCTGGCAAAGGTATCGATATAAATCATCAAACAGAATTGCGGTTACAGTCCCCATTCGGGAGCGCCGAGCCGTGAGGAAAGCAGCGGGGGAAAGCGGCCATATCCGTAGGCGGCCAGCCGCTGGCGGCATGGCCGCTAGACGGTATGGCCGCGTCCGGCAAGCGCCTGTCTGAGCGCGTTAGCGCGAGTTTCGCTCGCCGCCCGCGGCTGACGAACGGCGAGGGCACCGGCAGAGCCGACGCTCCCGTGGGGTGCATTTTCTTTCCGCCTTTCTTTTGGGCAAGCAAAAGAAAGGCGAATCCAGTTTATGCCAGCAACGTGGCAATGTTATTGCAACCGCTTCAAGCCCTGCTCGGCAAATTGCCGGGCGTCTGGATCGCTATTTTGCGCGGCGGATTTGCGGTACCAATATATGGCTTGCTGCCTGTCTTGGGCCACGCCATGACCTGTTTCGTACATATGGGCCAGATTAGTTTGCGCTGTTGCAAAGCCCTGTTCCGCCGA
>JAIRRG010000199.1 GCA_031256095.1 Desulfobulbaceae bacterium | reverse complement strand
GCTACTATGCTGTCGTTGCGAGGAACAACGTGACGAAGCAACCCAGCTCTTCAACTTCGACGCTGCCGCCCGCTTCCCGGCATGGCTGTTCCTCTCCCCTTCGGCAGCGCCGAGCCGCGAGGCCGGCGGCGGGCGGCGGGCGCTTGTCTGAGCGCCTGGCGCGAGTTTCGCCCGCCGCCCGGCGCTGACAAGCGGCGAGGGCATCGGCCAAGCCGCCAGGCGGCAAGCATGGCGGTATAAGCCGCATGGCGGCAAGCCGCATGACGGCGAGCCGGCGCTGCCGTGGGGCGCCGTTTTCTTGGGCGACTTCTTTTGGGCGAGCAAAAGAAGTCGCATATCTATCGCGGCGTCGATAGCTTTGATCAGTCGCAAATTGTTTCAGACGGCAAGGCAAAAATTGTCGCGCCGGAGGCGAGCGACTCGCCGCTGATTGGGCTGATGGCCCACGAGAATCTGCAAACGGCGCGCGAGTTGTTTGCCAAGATTGGCGCCGCAAGCGATGTCATTGTTTTTGCTGGCGATATATGCGACCATATCCGCAACCTCAATCCGCGGGAATATAAAAATCCCGAAGGGAAAACCAGCGTTTTGTGGAACTCTCTCAGGTATCGCAAAAACTATGAAAACGACCGGCAAACCTATCCGCGTTTCATCGACGCCATGATGGCCCTGGCGGTCAAATTTGCCTTCATCGACGGCTACATCCTGGTAAAAATGATGGTCTCCTTCATGGAAGTCGCGCCATCAACGGTACTGAAAGTTGACTTGTACGACACGCTGTGCGCCGCCTCGTCGAAGTTCCAGGAATTGTACGAAAAAGGCAAAAATGAAATATTCGGCTCGGACTCGGCGGACAGGAGCGCTCCCCCGGCCTCACCTTGGAGGTAGGCAAGCAAAGTCGGAGATTGCATAAAAACGCCTGGCGCGGAGATGGTCAGGCGCGGCGGTAAAAGCGGCGGCCTAAGCATCATCGGCAAAGATTTTCCCTCGGTCACCCTTGCCCGCAGTCGCTGGGGTCGCCTTTGATTTTTGCCAAAGCGTGGTCGAGAATCGGCAGGGCGGCGGCGATGTTCTCTCGCGCCGCTTTCAGGCTGCCGGGCAGGTTGATGATCAGGCTTTCGCCGCGCACCCCGGCCCGGCCCCGCGACAGCGCCGCCATCGGCGTTTTCTTCAGGCTTTCCAGGCGCAGCATTTCGGCAATGCCGGGGACTTCACGCTGAAAAACCCTATCCATCGCCTCTGGCGTTACGTCACTGGGGGCAAGACCGGTGCCGCCGCTGGTGATCACGAGATCAGCCCCCAGGTCAATCATGGCGTAAACCGCTTCGACGATGGCCTCAACCCGGTCGGGGACGAGACGGTAGCCGGCCTCGGTGAAACCGGCTTGCGTCAGGAATTGGCGCAAAAAGGCGCCCGATTCATCCAAGCGCTCACCACGGCTGCCCTTGTCGCTCATCGTCACCACGGCGAAACGCCAGGCTTTTTCCATCAACTCTCCTCTGGCATGTCGCCAGCGCGGGCGGCGATGATCTTTTCGGCGATCTGCGCCGGCACTTCTTCGTAATGGGAAAAGGCCACCGTGAAACTGCCCAAGCCGCCGGTGATTGACGTCAGGTCGGTGGCGTAGCTGAGGATTTCCGCCTGCGGCGCCTGGGCGTTGATGATCTCCGATTTGCCGTCGGAATCCATGCCCATGACCTTACCGCGCCGCGAGTTCAAATCGCCCATAACATCGCCGACGTGATCCTTATCAACCGAGATGGTCATATTGACGTAGGGTTCGAGCAGCACCAGTCCGGCCTCCTGCGCCGCCTTTTTGAAGGCCAGCGACCCGGCGATCTTGAAGGCCATTTCCGACGAATCGACATTGTGGTACGAGCCGTCAACCAAGGCCACCTTGACGTCAATGACCGGGTAACCGGCCAAAACGCCGCGTTCCATCGCCTCCTGGATGCCCTTGTCAACCGCTGGCCGGTACTGCTGCGGGATGACGCCGCCGACAATCTGGTCGGCAAATTCATAACCGCCGCCGGGATTGGCGGCCAGTTCAATCCAGCAGTCGCCGTACTGGCCACGGCCACCGCTTTGCTTTTTGTGTCGGCCCTGGACGCGGGCCTTGCCGCGAATGGTTTCCATGTAGGGGATTTTCGGCACCGACAGCGTCATATCGACGCCGAACTTGCGTTTGATGCGTGAACCAACCACTTCGAGATGGGTCTTGCCCATGCCGGAAATCAGCACCTGCTTCGTCTGCTGCTCGCGGCTCAAACGCAACGTCAAGTCTTCATCAAGCATCCGCGTGATTGAGGCGAACAGCTTCTCCTCGTCGCCCTTTTTCGTCGAAACGGCAAAGGCGATGACCGGCTCGAGCGGCGTCGGCGGCGTCAGAATCATCGCCGTCTGCGGCGAGGCGCAGAGGGTGTTGCCGGTGACGGTTTCTTTCAGTTTGGCGACGGCGACGATCATGCCTGGCCCGGCGGCATCGACCGGCTTCTGTTCCTTGCCTTCAAGGACAAAAAGCTGGCCAAAGCGTTCGGAAAGCTGCCGCGTGGCGTTATAAAAAGAATCACCCTGCAAGATACCGGAAAATACCCGAAAAATGGTCAGCCGCCCGGCGTAAGGGTCGGCCATGGTTTTGAACACCAATCCCGTGAAAGGCTGGTCGTCGGCACAGGGCCGCGTGATCGCCTTGCCCTGGCCGTCAACGCCCTCAATGGCTGGGCGCTCCAAAGGCGACGGGAAGTAATCGCAGATAATATCGAGGAGAGCCGCCGTCCCCTTGTTGCGCAGGCCAAGAGCGGCGCAGACCGGGGCAATCAGCCCCTCGCGGATGCCTTTGCGCAGGCCGGCGATAATATCTTCCTCGCTGAGCGCGCCCTCTTCAAGAAAACGCTCGACCAGATCGTCGTCGTTTTCGGCGGCGCTTTCCATGAGTTGCTCACGGTAAAGGGCGACATCATCCTTCATCTCGGCCGGGATATCGCCGACAGTCAGCGCCCCCTTGTCGCCGTCGAAAAAGAGGGCTTTGTCGCTGATCAGATCGACGACGCCCCGCATTTTGTCCTCGCTGCCAATCGGCAACTGAATAATGACCGGTTTGAAGGGCAGAAGATTTTTCACCTCCCGCGCCGCCGCGTAAAAATCGGCGCGTTCGCGGTCAAGCTTGGTGATGGCGATGAGCGTCGGCAGGTACTTGTCGCGGATCATATCGGCCAGGCGGACAGTCTGGCCTTTTACCGGCAGGGTGGCATCGATGACGAACAGGGCCGTATCGCAGACGGCGGCGGCGAAAATGGTTTCGGTGAGGAAATTATCGTCGCCGGGGGTATTGAGCAGGTAGACATCATGCTTTTTCCAGGTCAGGCGATGGAAGGCGGTATTGATCGACATCTTGCGGGAAATTTCCTCGTCATCGTAGTCGAGATAGGAGTTGCCGGCATCGACGCTGCCTATGCGGCTGGTCTTGCCGCTGGTGAACAGCATGGCCTCGGCCAAAGATGTTTTGCCACAACGTCCATGTCCAATCAGGGCCACGGCCCGCACCTTGCTTGTGTCTTGCATGTCTGTCTCCTCAGGAATTCATCGTCTGCGCCGTAAGCAACCGGCGCGCGGTCAAGGTCGGGGATTGTTTACCATAACAGGGGCAAGATGCCACGCGAGAATAACGCCAGCGACGGCGAATTTATTCACGAATATGTCATTGAATTTATAAATTAAAACTTATATATTATCCGCTGTCATTGCCAGGAATAGAGTAAACCTGCCGCGAGTAAAGTATGGCGGAAGCAATTAATTTTTTTCAATTTTCCACAAAATATGGATTGCTTGGCTTCGCTGGCAATGACACAGAAAATTATTCGAGTTTTAAT
>JAIRRG010000080.1 GCA_031256095.1 Desulfobulbaceae bacterium | reverse complement strand
GACGAAATCGCCGCCAAGCTTGACGCCCGTGGCCTCACCGGCCCGCTGTGGGAATTTTTGATACGATGAAAAGGATGCTGATTTCCTATCGCGAGTTACTATTGCCTGTGGCACGAAGTAGCGAATTGAAATTCCCCCAAATGGGGGTATTAGTGCCAAGTTATTGATGACCCCCGTTACAAATAGTCACATCCTCTTTTCCTTTTCACCCAGGTGATTGTCATGAACATCCTAGCTCTTTATGCCAGCCCTCGCCCCCAAGGGAACTCAGCCCAACTGCTCAACGCCTTGCTCGCAGAGGCTGAACACCTCGGCGCAACCAGCAAAAGGTATACGCTCAATACCCTGCGCTTGAAAGGATGCCAAGCCTGCTATAGTTGCCGCCAACCCGGCAAGGAAAAGCAATGCGCGGTCAAGGACGATATGCAGCCGATTTTGGCGGATTTGTTCGCAGCCGACGCGGTGGTTCTGGCCTCGCCGGTATACATGTGGCAGATGACGGCCCAAGCCAAGCTGTTCACCGACCGGTTGATGCCGGTGCTCAAGCCTGATTACACCTCCTGGCTGAACGGCCAGCGGCTGCTTGTCCTCTACACCCAAGGACAGCCGGACCTTACCCGATTTGCCTCCTATTTCGAATACGCCAACAGCATGTTCTCTTTCCTTGGCTTCCGCACTTTAGAACCGCTGGTCTTCGGTAATCTGCGCGACCGCAATGATATCCGGCAGCAACCGCAGCATTTCGAACGGGTACGCCAGGCGGCGGCTGAGCTTGTCGGCAAAGGTTGAGATTCGAAAGCGGGAACAGGTAACTTTCCGTTTTTCATGTAAAATATTCACTCTGGTCATTATGACGATCGGTGTAACAAAGCGAGAGGACAGGGATCGCTATGTTAAAAAAACTGGGATTTGGCTTCATGCGGCTGCCGCTTCTGAACAAAGACGACCCAACTTCATTTGACTTCCCGCTCTTGAATACGCTGGTGGACACCTTTATCGAGAGGGGCTTTTCTTATTTTGATACCGCGTTGACCTACCACGGATCCAAAAGCGAAGAAGCGATCCGCAAGGCGGTCGTTGAGCGGCATCCACGCAGCTCTTTTCAGTTAGCAACGAAGTTACCGCCTCGTGTGCTGAAAACAGAGGAAGAGCAGGAAGAAATTTTTACTGAGCAACTTGCCAAAAGCGGCGTCGCCTTTTTCGACTATTATCTGGTTCACAACATAGGCCACAGTTCCTATCAGCAAGCCAAGCAGTTCAATACGTTCGACTTTGTCCAGCGTAAAAAACGGGAAGGCAAAATCCTGAGTGTCGGCATGTCTTTCCATGACACTCCAAAACTCTTGGATGAAGTCCTGACCGCACATCCCGAGTTGGATTTCGTCCAACTCCAAATTAATTATATCGACTGGGAAAATCCTGGCATACAGTCGAGAAGGTGCTGGGAAGTTGCCAGGAAACACAATATACCCATTATCGTCATGGAGCCCTGCAAGGGAGGTAACCTGGCAGTCATGCCGCAAGAGGCTGCACGGATAATGAAAGCGTATGATCCCGACGCCTCGGTTCCTTCGTGGGCTATCCGTTTTGCCGCCAGCCAGGAAGGAGTTTTCATGGTGCTCAGCGGCATGAACACCATGGAGCAGGTGCTGGACAACACCTTAACGCTGGCGGAATTTCAGCCGCTTTGCGAGGAAGACTATAACATCATTGCCGCTGTTACCGACATTATCAACAGCAATACGGCGATTGCCTGCACAAATTGCCGTTACTGCGAAGAAGGATGTCCACAGAAGATTGCAATTCCAGATTACTTCGCCCTGTACAACAGCATAAAAAGGGCGGCTGCGGGAAATTTTTCCAGTCAAGCGGTTTATTACCTAAATCTTACCGCGACGCATGGGAGAGCCAAGGACTGTATCGAGTGCGGAGAATGTGAAAAGACATGCCCGCAGCATCTGGCCATTGCCGATCTCATGAAAGAGGTCTCCAAAGCCTTTGATGGATTCGTCATGCCAACAACGCGTGGCTAGTCAAAAACGGATGAGGGGCAGCAAATCCTCTCCAAGTAAGTGCAACAAACACGGGGTAATGTCTCAAAAGCATGAGAATATAAATTGTTGGTTATCGACGAACGATGGCCTCTCGCGGACTGTTGTGGGCCGGGCTTGGGGAAGCAATCAAGCCGGATTTTCGGCCGCGAACCGCCGCATAAAGGCCACCAAGGTTTTTACCCCTTCTTGCGGCATGGCGTTATAAATCGAAACCCGGCAGCCGCCGACCGAACTATGGCCTTTCAGGCCGGCCATGCCCAAGGCCGCCGCCTCGGCGACGAATTTCTTTTCCAGTTCTGGTGTTGGCAGGTTGAAGGTAACATTCATCCGTGACCGCGACGCCGCCTCAGCGTGACCGCGATAGTAGGGCGTATCGTCGATGACCTGGTACAACCACGATGCCTTTTCCTCATTGCTGTCACGAATTGCCGCGACGCCGCCGAGATTTTTCAGCCATTTCAGCACCTCGCGCACCATATAAACGGCAAAGCAGGGCGGGGTGTTGAACATTGAGCCTTTGTCGGCGTGGGTTTTATAGCGCAGCATGGTTGGCACGCTGGCCGGGGCGCGTTCCAGCAGGTCATCGCGAATGATCACTAGCGTGACTCCGGCCGGGCCGAGGTTTTTTTGAGCGCCGGCAAAAATCAGGCCAAATTTGCTGACCTCAATGGGGCGAGAGAGGAAATCCGACGACATGTCGGCGACAAGCGGCACATGGTCCGGGGCGACGGGCATTTTTTGATATTGGGTGCCATAAATCGTGTTGTTGCTGACAAAATACAGATATTCCGAAGCAGGATCAATCTGATTTTCACCCTGACTTGGCACCCTTCGGAAGCCACCCGTCTCGCTGGAGTAAGGCACCAGCGCTTCGCCAAACAATTTTGCCTCGGCAATCGCCTTTTTCGACCAGACGCCGGTGTTGAGATAGCTGGCTTTTTTGCCGGGGGCGAGCAGGTTCATCGGCACCATAAAAAACTGGCTTGAGGCACCGCCCTGCAAAAACAGCGTCTTGTAATTATCGGGAATGGCAAGCAATTCGCGCAACAGGCTTTCGGCTTCGGCGATGACGGCGGCAAAAGGTGGCGAGCGATGGCTGATCTCGACGATACCCATGCCACTGTCCTGAAAATTGACAACATCTTTGGCCGTCTGTTGCAGCACAGAATAGGGCAGGGTGGCCGGGCCGGCGCTGAAATTATAAATACGGTCAGGCATGAAGGACTCCTCTAAACAATTTGATTTTGCCGCAGCGCCTCGTACAGGACGATTCCGACGGTCATGGCCAGATTGAGGCTGCGAATATGGCAATTGGACATCGGCAGGGTATAGCAGCGGTCGGCGTACAAACCTAGCATTTCTTCCGGCAAGCCCCTGGTTTCCCTACCAAAAATGAGAAAATCGCCGGGCGTGAAAGTGGCCTGCGTGTAGCTTTTTTTTGTCTTGGTGGTAAAAAAATACAGGCGATTTTCCTCTTGAGTGGCCAGGAAGGTATCGAAATTTGGCCAATGCTCTATGATCACATAGTTCCAATAGTCAAGCCCAGCTCGCCGCAAATGTTTGTCGTCAGTGGCAAATCCCAAAGGATGCACCAGATGCAGATGACTGCCAGTGGCGCCGCATAAACGGGCGATGGAACCGGTGTTCGGCGGAATCTCTGGCTCGACGAGAACAATGTTGAATGGCTGCGGCATCGGTGCATCGGGATGTGGTAATTTGCGTCGTCGTCTGTATACTCCAGCGTAGGCGGCAGCGACAAGAAAAAAAGAAGACGGAGAAATTCTTCGTGCGATTTGATGAGTATACAGGATCTACGCGGGTGGCTTTGATATTCAGTAGCCTGCTGCTTGCATGGTGGGCGATTGCCAGTATCATCGCGTGGTGGCAACCGGTGATGCCGCCAGTGACAAAGCCTTTATTCGCCGTTTGTGAAAACGGGCGGATGAGCTTGCGAACGGCGGGGACGGAGAAGGGCGCCGACGAGGCCAAGGCCGAGGCGGATGCCGCTTGCCAGCCTTTTACCAGCCGCCTCATTCGTATCAACCAAGCAAGTGCCGCCGCCTTGATCGCGATCCCGGGTATTGGCATGACAACGGCGGAAAAAATCGTGGCAAACCGTGAGTATAATGGTCATTTTCACTCGGCGGCAGACCTGACACGGGTGTCAGGAATAGGCGCGATAAAAGCTGCTCACTTCAAGGAATATCTGTCTTTTGAGTAGTTTTTTATGAATAACCACGCCGAATCGATTTCTCTTATGCCGGTCCCAGATACGCCGGCTCCGGATATATCGGTCCCGGTCATGCCGGTTCTGGCGCTGCTGGGACCAACCGCCGTCGGCAAGACCGTGATTTCCTTGCGCATCGCCCAAGCATTGAATTATGAAATTATCAGCCTAGATTCGGTGCAGGTCTACCGCCGCATGAATATCGGCACCGCCAAAATACGTCCGGAAGAAATGCAAGGCATTGCCCATCACTGCCTCGATCTGGTTGAACCTGACGACGAATATAATGCTGCCCGTTACGCCGCCGATGCCTCGGCGGCGATGGCCACTATTCGCGACCGGGGCAAAATTCCCCTTTTGGTCGGCGGTGCCGGTCTCTATCTGCGGGCGCTGGAGCATGGCCTGTTTGCCGCGCCGCCGGTCGATACAAATATAAGAAAAAAAATGATTTTACATATTGATAAAGAAGGAATTGATAAATTACATGATGAGTTGGTGGTCTGTGACCACGAATCCGCCGCCCGTATCGACCGTCATGATCGCAGCCGGGTCTTGCGCGCCTTGGAGATTTATCATGCCACTGGCCTGACATGGCCGGAACATTTGCGGCGGCAGCAAAGACGGATCGAAGTGGCGCACCCGTGCACAGGGCGTGAGCGGGCGGCCCCGGTGCCGGTCAACCATTTCATCAAAATCGGCCTTAATTGCCCACGTGATCTCCTCTACCAACGTATCAATGAACGCTGCCAAATCATGCTGAACGAAGGTTTGATCGAAGAAGCACGAGGACTGCTGGCCGCTGGTTATTCCCCTGCCTGTAAAGCATTACAGGCCATCGGCTACCGTCATGTCATCGCCTGGCTGCTGGGCCAAAACGATTACGAGAAAATGGTTGAGATTTTCATGCGAGACACGCGCCGTTACGCAAAAAGACAACTGACATGGTTTCGTCACGATCCGGCAATCACCTGGTTTGACTGGCAAGATGAGAAATCTATTTTGCAATTTGCCGCCGAAGCGCTAAAAAAGGTCGTAGGCGGTTTCATTGGTGGTTCCACAGGCAGTGCCGTGAGCAATTGTCTCGTTTCGACGGTATAATAGCAATCCTGGAAAATCAAAAAAGCCATGGATAAGTTGTTGCCAAAATATCCATCACCAGAGCAGTTTAACTTTGAAATGCTGTGTGTAAAAACGTGTAATCTCTTGGTTCCATACCGTATAAACGTCGGCACAAACTGGCGTCTCAGAGCTAGACTGCTCTAAACCGGCAACTCTGAAAATCATCATGGCCACAAGCCAGCTTCCCAAATTTCCGAATTTTTTTCAGGAAATTCTCCATGATAAAGGCATGACCGATGCCGAAAGTATCGATGGCTTTCTCCATCCACGCCTCGACAAATTACCGCATCCGACACGGATTCTCAATATGGATGCAGCAGCAGCAGCGGTGGTCGCGGCCATCGAAACAGCGGAACCTATCATTATTTGGGGCGATTATGATGTCGATGGGGTAACCAGTACCTCGTTACTGTATCTGTTTTTCCGCGCTTTGGGCGTAACGGCGCGCTGGTACATTCCCGATCGCTTTGCTGATGGATACGGCGTTAACCTTGCCGCCTTCGAGCGCGAATTCGCCAATCTGATCGGGGAAAAATTTCTTTTCATTACCGTTGATTGCGGTATTTCCGACCAGGAAGCCATCAACGAAATCACCAAACGGGGCGGGCGCGCCATCGTCTCCGACCACCATCATCTGCCGCAGGACGGCCTACCGCCGGGTATTATCATTAACCCACAGCAGGCGAGTTGCGGTCTGCACGGTGAAGGACTGGCTGGGGTTGGCGTTGCCTTCTATCTGGCGGCAGCGGTACGGGCGGCGCTACGGGAGCGGAATTTTTTCGCCGGACGTCCGGAACCTGATCTGAAGAAATTGCTGCCGTTGGTAGCTATCGGTACTCTGGCGGATGTGTCTTTTATCAGCAAAACCAATAGGATACTGGTGCGAGCAGGACTGGAAGCCTTGCAACAAGATACCGCTTTGCCCGGTTTACGAGCCCTGTTGCGGGAAGCTGGAATATGGTCAGAGGCAGAGGGCGAAAGGGCGGCGCGGCGCGTTGCAAATCCGATCACGTCGGAAGATGTCGGTTTTGCCATCGGCCCACTTTTGAACGCCGCCGGGCGCTTATGCCATGCCAGTGAGGCCGCCCGTCTTTTGATCA